>CAYNCY010000091.1:0-10319 GCA_964395195.1 uncultured Steroidobacteraceae bacterium | reverse complement strand
AGCTTCGCCGCCTTGAACGAGGCATCGAGCGTCGTCTTCGCGTCCGGCTGCTTCGCGTCGTCGTTGGAAGCGACCCCGAAGTAGTACTTCGCGCGGATCTTCGGGACGAGCAGGTGCGGGCTGTCGGGCTGGTCAGTCACGAGGCCGCCGCCGTGGAACGAGGCGCCCGCGCCGATGCGATCCGGGTTCGCCGCGGCCGCCTGCATCGTCATCGGGCCACCCATGCAGTAGCCGAACACACCGATCTTGGTCTTCTTGCTGACCTCGGACCGCGCGTCGAGCCACGCCACGTACGCGGACGCGTCCTGGGCAACGGCCTGCGGTGTCAGCGGCTCACGATACGCCTTCATTTGAGCCAAGTCGGTCGGACTATTGAAGTTAAACGTCCCGGGTACGAGCCCCGGCGCCTTGGTCGAGCGGTAGAACGGGTTCGGGACCAGCACCGCGTAGCCTTCGGCGGCGAGGCGGTTGGCCATCTCCCGGCTCGCGGGGCGCAGCCCAAAGATGTCCGGAAAGAGAATCGCCGCGGGCCAGGGGCCTTTGCCCGTCGGGTGCGCGAACGCGGCATCGCAGGTGCCGCCCGGCGTGTGAATCTCGACGTCGGTCGATGCGACGCCCGCGCTCGCGTAGGCGGCGTCTGATCCGGTGACGGCAGCAACACCGACCGCGACGGACAGGGCGGCGAATTCTCGTCGGGACATCGAGGGGATGGTGAGGGCGCCGGGTGTCGGCTTCTCGTCTTTCATGAAGGACTCCGTGCTGGCGGGTGGAGGAGCGACCGTAGGATACTCCCGGTATCCCGGGTCGACCATCGGTGAGTCCGCCGACGGGGCCTGTCAGTTCTCTTGCGAAGGAGCGTCCATGATCAAGAATGCATCGGCTGTTTGGATGGGAGGCATCCGCGACGGCGCCGGCACGATCTCGACCGAGACGGGCGTCCTGAAGAGCGCCCCTTACGGATTCAAGTCACGATTCGAGGACGGGCCCGGCACGAATCCCGAGGAGCTGATCGGCGCGGCCCACGCCGGCTGCTTCTCGATGGCGCTCGCCGCGATTCTCGGGGAAGCAGGTCTCACGGCCACCCGGATCGAGACCAAGGCGGCGGTGACGCTGCTCAAGGTGGACGCCGGTTTCGCGATCACCGCGAGTCACCTGACCGTGGTCGCGTCGGTCCCGAACGCGACGGCGGCGCAGTTTGCGGAGCTTGCCGGCAAGGCCAAGGCCGGGTGTCCGGTGTCGAAACTCATGAACGCGACGATCACGATGCAGGCGACGCTGCAGGGCTGAAACGTCGCGCGAATCGACGGGGTGCGCCCGTCGCGGCCGCACCCGCGCCCACCGGTGGCGGATCAGGGCGCGTCGAAGGTCGAGATCGGGTCGACGTCGACCGGGATGTCCTTGACGGTCGCGAGCGCCGCGCCAAGTTCGGCGGGCATGGCGCCGTACTTCGCGAACCACGCATCGACCCGGGCGCGATCGCCGGTCGCTTCCTGCGCGAGGAGCTCCTTCGCGAGCACGGCAATGGCCGTCGGCATCGCGAGGACATCGACGGCATAGCGTCCGGACGCCTTGTCGAAGGTGATCGCGCCGTGCTCGGCGAGGAAATTGAATTCCATGATCTCGGCCCGGCCGTGCGCCTCGGCGACGCCGAAGCGCACGGTGCGGAAGATACCGGCGACTTCGGAGACGTAGCACTCGGGCAACTTCGCCGCCGGGAAACCGCCGTGCTCCGACAGCCACTTGAGGCCGTAGAGACCGACGATCGTGGCCTTTGCCTCCTCGAGACCCGAGAGCGCGGGTCCAATGGACTCGCGAATGTCGCGACGGCCGGTCGGCGTGCGCGCGAAGAGCGGTCCGAGCTCGTGCGAGATCTCGTGCATCAACGTCGTCGTCAGGTAGCCATCGGCGGTCGCGAGGCTGACCTGGTCCTCGCGGAGCAGGCGCCGCGCGATCGGCAGGATCACGACGTTGACGCGCGCATCGAGGAAGTTCTTGAAGAAGATCTTCTTCGAGCCCTTGGCCTCGTGGACCTTGGGATCGTTCGGCAGGTTGTCGGCGACCGCCTGGTAGCCGTGGCGCAGGTCACCGCCCCTGAGCGGCGCATCCATCACTTCCATCGGCGACAGGTGCCCGTGCTTGGACGGCCGATCCTCGGCGGCGAGCGGCAGCGCGTCCTGGATATCCGGCACGTATTTCTTGAAGACGTCGAGCTTCCTGCTTTCGACTTCGTTGCGCACGAGCACGGAGGCGCCGAAGGATCCCTTCACGCCGATCAGGTTGTCGAGGTAGGTTTCGTACGGTGCGAAGATGAGGTCGATGCGCGGGTTCTCGAGCGACAGCCACGCAAGGTCGCTCTCGAAGTAGTTGTCATCGAGAAGTGCCTTCGCGCGCAACTTCAGGAAGTTCGCGAACGCCGCGTCCTCGGTGATTTCCGCTGCTTCGCCGAGCGCCTTCGCCATCGGCGTCAGCCACTTCGCGTAGGCGAGGTGATACGGGATCGCGACGAGCGCAGCGCCCTGACGGCGGACGACGGTGAGCGGGCTGTAGAGCGCCGCGCGCTGATCGGGGTGCTTGGCGACGTACGCCTCGAACTCGGCCCGCGTGAGGCCCGCGGGATAGACGCTGCCGCCGGGCGGCCGCGCACCGGCACCGCCAAAGGGCGCGTACTCGCGGATCAGGTTGTAGCGCCCGCCGTTGATCGTCATCAGGCGGCGAAGCTGCTGGTCGTGCGGGTCCTTGCTGCCGGCGAGCGAGCGGTAGAGCTTGTAGCCGTCGGGATCGGCCTGTTCCCAGAAGAGCTCGTCGAGGAGGCGCGTCGCCTCGGCGAGCTTGACGACGACCTGCTTCTCGCGAGCCGAGAGTCCGGTCGAGTCGAAGGGCGTCTTGTACTCGCGGAAGGCCGCGAGCTGCGCGCCGAGATCGCTGTCAGCGGCCGGAGCGGTCGCCTGCGCACCCATCGCGACGAAACACAGAGCGGCGGTCACGACGCGGACACGGAATCCGCTCGGCCGGGGGGAACGCAGCATATCGACTCCTTCGATGAATCCGGGGCCGGGCGCGTGGGCCGCGCGGCGCCTGAATAGGGCGCGCGAAGTATACGTGATCGGAAACTGGACTCGCCCGACGGGGCGGCGGCCCAGGAATGCTAGAGTCGAGGCATCCCGCTCGATCGACGGCACCGTCAATAGGATTTTCCCGTGAAGAACTGTGAGGCCGCCCCGTGAGTTCCCTGTTCACGCCGTTCGACCTGCGAACCCTGACGCTCGCCAACCGGATCACCGTCTCGCCGATGTGCCAGTACTCCGCCATCGACGGCGCGGCGACCGACTGGCACATGACGCACTTGGGTACACTCGCGCTCTCGGGCGCAGGCTTTCTCTGCCTCGAGGCGACGGCGGTCGAGGCCGACGGGCGCATCACGCCTGCGGACCTGGGTCTGTGGAACGATGCCACCGAGTCGGCGCTCAAGCCCGTGCTCGCGGCGATCCGCAAGTATTCAAAGACGGTCGTCGCCATCCAGCTCGCGCACGCCGGCCGCAAAGCCTCCTGTCGGGTGCCGTGGGAGGGCGGCGAGCTCCAGCCGGTGGAGGCGGGCGGGTGGGTGCCGTGGGCGCCGTCGTCGGTCCCGTTCAAGCCGACCGATGCCGCGCCGCGCTCGCTCGATGCAGAGGGGCTGAAGCGCGTGCGCACGGCCTTCGCCGACTCCGCACGTCGCGCGGCGCGGCTCGGGATCGATGCGATCGAGCTCCACGCCGCGCACGGCTATCTTTTGCACGAATTCCTCTCGCCGCTCGCCAATCAGCGCACGGACGAGTACGGCGGCAGCCTCGCGAACCGGATGCGATTCCCGCTCGAGGTGTTCGATGCGGTGCGGGCGGCGTTTCCGGCCGAGCGGCCCGTCGGGGTGCGCGTCTCCGCGACCGACTGGGTGGGCGGCGGGTGGGACATCACGGAGACCGTGACGCTCGCCGAGGAGCTCAAGCGGCGCGGCGTGGACTGGGTGACCGCCTCCTCGGGCGGCGCGTCGCCGCTCCAGAGGATTCCGGCGGGGCCGGGATTCCAGGTGCCATTCGCGCACGCGATTCGCGCGGGTGCGGGGGTCAACACCGTCGCCGTCGGACTGATCACGGATCCGCGCCAGGCCGAGGCGATCGTCGCGACCGGGCAGGCCGATCTCGTGGCACTGGCGCGCGGACTGCTCTACGACCCGCGCTGGGGCTGGCACGCAGCGGCTGAGCTCGGGGCGAAGGTCGCTGCGCCGCCGCAGTACTGGCGGGCCCCGCCGAACGAGCACAAGAACCTGTTCCTGCAACCGCACTAGTGGCCATCGCCCGTGAAGGGGGCATCGGAATGAACGCCGATTTCGCGATGAACTACCACGCGCTCGCCTCGCCCATCGGGACGCTGCTGCTCGTCGGCAATACCCAGGGACTTGCGTCCATTCACTTCGAGACGAGCAAGCGGCCGGCGGCGGTGGATCCGGCGTGGCAAGCCGCCGAGCGCCCGTTCCAGTCCGCGATTGCCCAGCTCGAGGAATACTTCGCGGGGCGGCGGCGCACTTTTGAGCTAACGCTCATCCCGACCGGAACGTCCTTCCAGCAGTCTGTCTGGAGCGCGCTGCAGGCGATTCCGTACGGTGAGTCCGTGTCCTATGCGGAACTTGCGGCGCGCGTCGGACGCCCGACCGCATTTCGTGCGGTCGGCGCCGCCAACGGCGCCAATCCCTGGCCGATCGTCGTGCCGTGCCACCGGGTGATCGGCTCCGATCGCTCACTCACCGGGTTCGGCGGCGGGCTCGAGGTGAAGCGCGCGCTCTTGCGCCTCGAGGCAGAGGTCAGTGGCGCGGCCTGGCTCGTGCCGGCACGCTGACCGCCACTCGCGCGCGCATCACTGATAGGCCTTGAAGCGCGGCGCCTCGGGCAGCTCCACCGCCTTCAGGAACGCCCAAGCCTCGCGGTCGACACCGCTGCTCGCGCCCGGATAGACGTGACCCTGTCCTGGCAGGATCGTCAGCTGCACGCGATGTCCGGCCCTCACGAGTGCGGAGCGCGTGGCGGTCACCGAGTCCATCGAGAACTCCTCGTCGTGATCGCCGACGAACATCGCGACCGGAATCCTGCGGTCGGCGAGCCGGGTCGTCGCGAGGCTCTCGCGATCGCGCCAGGCGCCGGCATAGAGCGCGATCGCCGCGAAGTACTCCGACTCCAGCATGCCGACGGTCAGCGTGTGGATGGCGCCCGCCGAGTAACCGAACAGGTACATGCGGCGGGGGTTGAAGCGGGTTGTCGTGGCAATCGCCTCGATGACCTGCCGCAAGTACTGGGGGCCATCCTCACGCAGCCGCCAGCCGGCCGGGGTGGTTGCGTTCGGCGCGAGGAGCACGATGCCTTCGCGCTCGGCCGTCGGCATCCACTCGCGCAGCATGTAGCGGCCGTCGCCACCGGTCGGATGCAGAAGCACGAGGAGCGGTGGATCCGTTGCCTCGGCGGCGGTTCTGGGCACGTGCAGATAATACGTACGCGTGGCGCCCGCGACCTCGAGCGTGTGCGGTGTCGTCCACGAATCGGCGCAGGCGCCTGAACCGATCAGCAGCAGCCCGAGCAGCAGGAGCCCTGCCAACGGGCGCCGGACGTGCGGCAGGGTGGGCGCGGTTGCCATGGCGATCCCGTTCCGGATCAGGACCCGGCGGGCGGCCCGACGTGGGTTGCGAGGTACTCGGCGACGCCGTCGAACTCGTCATCCGAGAGGGTCGCACCGCGCGAGATCATCTGGTCGAGCACGGCCTCCCACTGCTTGCGCGTCCGGCGTACCCGAACGACGTTGTCGAGCGAATGGCACCTCGCACAGGCGCGCTCGACGATGGCCTTGCCCGGTCCGTCCGGGAGCATCGGCGGATCTGCGAGTGCGAGGGGAGTCGCGAGCGCGTACACGATCGCCGCGGCGGTTGCCGCGATGAGCGGCCGACCGAACGCCTGCCTCACAACGCGAAGGCGAGCAGCTTTGCGCCGCTGCCGGGACCGCCGACCGCGATGACGACGTATTGCCGCCCGTCGATCCGGTAGGTCATCGGCGTGCCGGTCGTTTTTGAGTCACCGGTCGCGTATGTCCACAGATCCGCGCCTGTTCTCTCATCGACTGCGTGGAAGGCGAAGTCGCCGCCGCCGACGAACACGAGGCCGCCGGCGGTCACCATCGCGCCGCCGTTGCCGAGCGCGCCCAGTTTCGGGGGCAGCGTCACGCCGGCGAGCGCCCGGTGCCTGCGCAGCTCGGGGTTGTCACCGAACGGCACCTGCCACAGCAGGCGCCCATGATTGAGATCGAGCGCGTCGAGAAACGCGTACGGCGGCTTCAGGATCGGAATCCGGTGCCTCAGGATCAGCGAGGCATCGCTCTCATCGTTCGGGCCCACCGTCGGCACATTGCCCGCGGCATCGGTGAGATCGGGATATAGCAGCGAGGGGTCGTTGTTGACCTTCACGTAGAGGACGCCGGATTTCGGATCGAACGCGCCCCCGCCCCAGTCCGCGCCGCCGTCGACGCCCGGGCGCATGACCGTGCCGCGCGTGCTCGGTGGCGTGTAAAGAGGGCCGAGACGAAGGCGCGAGAGCACCTCGACCGCCTCCGCGTGGAGCTCCGGCGTGAGATCCGTCGCATCGTCGAGAGACACGCCCTCGAGCGCGAGCACGGGCAGGCCGACCGGGAACGGCTGCGTCGCGGCGGCGTGCTCGCCCGCGACGTCGCTCTCGGGCACCGGTCGCTCCTCGATGGGCCAGAGCGGCGCGCCCGTCACGCGATCGAACACGAATACGAGGCCCTGCTTCGTCAGCTGCACGACGGCGTCGACCGGCTTGCCGTGGACCGTGATGCGCACGAGCGAGGGCGGGGAGGGCGGATCGTAGTCCCAGAGCCCGTGGTGCGTGAGCTGGAAGTGCCAGCGGCGCACTCCCGTTGCCGCATCGAGGCAGACGAGCGAATCGCCGAAGAGCCCCGCGCCCGGGCGGTTGCCGCCGTAGTAGTCGTTGCTCGGCGTGCTGACCGGCAGGTACACGAGCCCACGAGCCTCGTCGACCGTCATCGGCGCCCAGACGTTGGTGTGTCCCGTGAAGTGGTTCGAGCCGTTGCCCCAGGTGTCCGCGCCGAACTCACCGTCCCTCGGAACCGTGTGGAAGCTCCACACCTCGCGTCCGGAGCGCGCATCGTAGGCGCGCACGTCGCCCGGCGGATCCTTGCGATAGATGAGTCGGTCGGCAACGCCGTTGCCGACGATGATGAGGTCGCGGTAGACGACCGGGGGCGAGGTGTTCGTGTAGTGCTTTGGATCCACCGTCCACGCGAGGCCGGCGAGCAGGTTCACGACCCCGTGCTCGCCGAAGCCCTCGACAGGCAGGCCCGTCCGGGCATCGAGCTCAATGAGGCGCGAGCGCGAGTTGATGACGACACGAAGCGCGTGCGACTTCGCATCGCGCCACAGCGCGACGCCGCGGTGCACGAAGCCCATGCCGTTCGGGGGCTGGCCCTCGAGGTAAGGCTTGGGATCGTACGACCAGAGCTCATGGCCCGAGCGCGGATCGAGCGCGACGACGCGGTTGTAGGGCGTGCTCAGGAACATGACGCCATCCGCGACGACGGGGGTTGCCTCGAAGAGCCCGGGCGAAGTGCCGTACTCGCTGCGCGGCATCTCGTCGGTGTTCCACTGCCAGGCGGGTTTGAGCTTCGCGACGTTGCCGGTGTTGATGTCGGCGAGCGTCGAGTACTTCATGCCGCCGGCATCGCCGCCGTAGACCGGCCAATCCCGGTCGCCGCTCGCGGCGTCTGCAGCGCTCGCGAGGAGCATCGCGAGCGCGAGAGCCATCGACTTCGCGACGCGAAGCCGGTCGTGCCGCGCGCTCACTTGGCGTGCCTCTTCGCGCCGTCCCATTTGTACACGACGCCACCGCGCATCACGAAGACGACGCGCCGGACGGCGGTGATGTCGGAGAGCGGATCGCCGTCGAGCGCGATGATGTCGGCGTCGTAGCCGGGCGCAAGGCGGCCGAGGTGGCCACTCATGTCGAGTGCGTCCGCGGCGACCGAGTTCGCCGAGACGAGCGCGGCCATCGGCGACTGGCCGCAGTACTTGACGCGTCCGATGAACTCCTCGGCGTTGCGGCCGTGCGCACCGGCGGTCGCATCGGTCGAGAACACGACCTTGGCGCCCGGTGTGTGCACCGCGAGCGTACAGACCGCGAAGTCGAGCGGCATGTCGCGCTGCATGGTCGCCATGCCTTCCTCGGTGTAGTTGCCGACACCGATGTAGCGGGCCTTGTTCTCGATGTAGTTCTGCACGACCAGCCCGACCTGCGGGCTCAGGAAGGCGCCCGCGCGAACCGCGACCGCGACGTCCTCGTCGCTCGCGTAGGTCATGTGCTCGATCTCGCGGCAGCCCGCGCGCGCGGCGGCCGAGACCTGCGAGCGGTACGCGTGCACCATCGAGCGAAGGCCGACGGCGCGAGCCTCGTCGCAGAGGACCCTGAGCTGCTCCTCCGTGAACGTCGGCGTCGCGCCGACCCGCTGGCTCTTCGAGGCGAAGATCTTGATGAGGTCCGCTCCCTGGGCCTTCCGGTCCCGCACCATGGCCCGCAGCTCATCCGGCGTCGTCGAGGGATCCCCCTCGATCCAGGCGAGCGAGGTGAGGACGCGCGGTCCCGGGAAGTCGTGGTCGCGAATCGCATCGCGCAGCGCCTTCTCGCTCGGATCGCCGACGCTCTGCACCGTCGTGAAGCCGCCCATCAGCGTCGCCCATGCGGCCTCGGCGATCTCCATCGCCGCATCGACGGGCGATTCGAGTTCGGTCGCGATGCGCCCGTTCGCATCGAAATGCGAGGCGAGGTGCACGTGCGTGTCGATCCAGCCGGGGAGGACCGTGTAGCCCGTGAGGTCGATGACCCGGCCGTGCTCGCCCGCGGCCAGGGACGTGATCCGGCCTTTCGCGACGCCGATGCGCGCATCGTGAAGGAGGTTGCCGCGCCCATCGAGCGCGAGCCGTGTCAGGATCACCGTGGGTCCGGCGGGCGGTGGGGTCGGCGGGACGGGCCCGATGCCCGCTCCCCGGGCGGTCGTCGCGAACGCGGTCAGCGCGAGCAGGGTGACGAAGAGGCGGGTGGTGGACATCGGCGGCTCCCCCGGGTCAGGCGAGCCGATTGTACCCGCGATGGCCGGGTTCGCCCGCCTGGCGCCGGCGGACTGGGTTGCGACCGGACCGCGCCGGCGCTCAGCGCTTTACGTAGGAAGCGAGCTTGCTGTGCGTGCGCGCGGCGTCTTCGTCGCTGAAGGACCCATCGTCGCCGCGGGCATCCCGGATCAGTGCCTCGAAGCTCGCCGCGGGGAGCGGCTTGCTGAAGTGGTAGCCCTGGTACTCATCGCACCCGACCGCCTTCAGGAAGTCGAGCTGTGCCGGTGTCTCGACGCCCTCGGCGACGACCTTGAGGCGCAGGCTGTGCGCGAGCGAGACGATCGCCCGGACGATCGAGGCGTCCTCGGGACGGTTGACGATCTCGCTGATGAACACGCGGTCGATTTTGAGCTTGTCGATGGGGAAGCGGCGCAGGTAACTCATGCTCGAGTAGCCGGTGCCGAAGTCATCGACCGACACCAGCACGCCCATCTTGCTCAGCTGCTCGAGGATCGCGATCGATTCCTCGGGATCGCTCATCACGACGCTCTCGGTGAGCTCGACCTCGAGGTACTTGGGCTCGAGCCCGGAGTCGGTCAGCGCGCGGCGGATGGATTCCACCAGGCCCTCCTGCCGGAACTGGGTCGCGGAGAGGTTGACCGAGACGCGCAGCCACGCGAGCCCGTCCGTCTGCCACGCGCGTGCCTGGCGACAGGCCTCGTGGATGACCCACTCGCCGATGGCGCCGATGAGTCCGCATTCCTCGGCAACCGGAATGAACTCCCCGGGCCCGACGATGCCGCGACGCGGGTGCGCCCAGCGAATGAGCGCCTCGGCGCTTCGCACCTCGCCCGAGTGCGTGTCGACTTTCGGCTGGTAGTAGAGCTCGAACTGGCCGGCGGCGATGGCGTTGTGGAGCTCGCTCTCGAACTGCACGCGCTCCTCGGCACCCGCATCCATGCCGGGCGCGAAGCACTGCGCGTTGCCGCGGCCGCGCTGCTTGGCGCAATACATCGCCGCGTCCGCGCGGGCGATCAGGGCGTCGGTCGAGTCGCCGTCGGCCGGGTACACGGCGATGCCGATGCTCGGGGAGGTGTGCACGTCGAGGCCCGCGATCGACACCGGCGCCTGCAGCGCCTCGATCGCGGCCTGGGCGACACGCCTCGCG
>CAYNCY010000090.1:0-10343 GCA_964395195.1 uncultured Steroidobacteraceae bacterium | reverse complement strand
AATCCCGTGCCCACGGGCGAAAGGATGCAGTGGTAGGTGCCATTGCTGACGATCACCGGCGGGCTCGGGTCGGTGGGCGAGGTGTTCGTCATGGCCGGGGAAACGTCGGGCCGCGGTCGCGGTCCGGTACTCTGATACGAGCAGGGGCCGAAAGGTTGCGAAGCTCTCCCGCTTCGAAGCTCGCGCGGCGTCCGTCGATGAAGGCGATGTCCGGCGCACGTTCGCTCACCGGGCGGTAGACGAACCCACCGGGCGGACGAATGCTTCCGGCCAGCAGGTCGAGTTCGGTCGCGTGGCCGCGCCGACGCAGGCGGTAGTTGAGGACGCCGCTCGCGGTGCGCAGCCCCCGTACCTCGACGCCCTCGCCTTCGAGCCACGCCTCCGGCAGGCCGGCCGCGATCACGACCGTACCGTCCGCTTCCCGGTCGTAGGCGAAGAGATCGAGCGCGGAGCGCAGAAAATCCGAGGCCACCCAACCGTGCGGCAGGTCGCCGATGAAACGGGCATGACGGCGGTCGCGGTCGATGACCTCCGGCCACTGCTGCCAGCCCGGTGGGCGGCGGGCGGCCAGGAAGTATCCGAGCGCCTCTTCGGCGCGCCCGGGCCAACCGAGTCGCACGAACGCCCCGACGACGCGCCACTCGTACGGCGTGTAATCCTGCCACTCGCGGGTACCATCCCGCCGCGCCAGGAATTCCCGCCAATACCGCTCGAAGGTCGACTCGAGCAGGCGCCGCGGCAGCCCGACGTCGCCGACTCCGGGGGCGAGCGCAATCGTCGTCGAGGTGGCATCGAAGTCGCCGAGATCCGCCGCGCCCGGGATGTAGTCGATCCCTCGCGCGGCCGTGACGAAGTCGAGGGAGCGGCGCACATCCGCTGCGAAGCCGATGCGCTGCGCCTCGATGGCCTCTGCCCGTGCACCGAGCCCGAGTTGCGTCGCGACGTAGACGGCGTCCGCGTAGCCGCGCAGCGCCCAGAAGTCGTCCCAGTACGAGTGCATCGGCTTCGCGCTGTAGCCCTCGTGGCTGATCGACGGCGGCAGCAAGCCGGCAAACGCGGGGCTCGCGTCGCCTTCGCCCGCGCGACCCGCGGCGCGCAGGCGGTCGAGGTAGCCGACCGCGCCCTCAATGGCGGGCCACGCCGCACGCGCGGCGCCGATGTCGCCCGTCGCGCGCAGCACCTGTGCAGCGAGGTGGATGAACTCACCGGCGCTGTCGTGTTCGGGTACCGGATCCGCGCCGCGCTCGTCGACGCAGCACGGCACCTTGCCGTCCGGGAACACGAAGCGCGCGTAGGCCGCGAGGTACTCGCGCGGCAGGTCCGTGTCGCCGAGGCGCAGGAGCGCATCCGCCATCATCGCGCCGTCCCTGATCCACGAGCGCGCGTACGCGCGCGTACCCGGCCGCAGGAGTGCGCCCGTCCGCGACAGGATCACGTGGGCGGTCGCCGTTCGCAGCGCATCGGTGACGTCGCGCGCCTGCGCCGAACCGCCGGCGCGGACAACGGTGCGATTGAGGCGCTCGCGCCAGTAATCCGCCGATGCCTGCAGCGCTCGCGCCGCGTCGCCGGGCAGCGGCGTCGGAGCGTCCCGCGGCGTCGGCTGCCATGGAATGAAGACCTCGACGTCGGCGTGGCCGGCCGGTGCCAGCGTTTTCGCGAAATCGAGGAGCCCCGAGGCGAGGCGTGCCTCTTCATCGAGCACGGGACGCGCCAGCGCCTCTGCGGCGAGGATGTCGGCCGGGGCCGCAGCCGTCTCGAACGCTAGGCCTCCCGCGACGGCGGGCCTCGACAGCGGCACGACGCGCCACCGGTCATTGAGCGTGAGCGCGCGGCCGTCCCACTCGATCCGGCCGATCGCGCTCACGCCCCCCGGTGTCGACAGGAACTGCGCCGGCGGATTGACCTGGAACGGGCGCGCGAGCAACACGAGTCGCGCCCGCAGCGTGTGATTCGTCCGGTTCGTGAGGCGATAGCGCACCCAGAGCCCGTCGCCGGCCCGCCCGCGCGCGGCCGTCGCCGTCACCGCGAGGGCCACGCGCGAGGTCCGGCGCGTCGTCGTCGGGATCGGCAGGTAGCCCGAGGCGAGCGATTGCTGCGACTCGCCGTCCGCCCAGCCCGAGAGGTGCCCGTCGATGAGGAGGAAAGGCTCGAGGCTCGGCGCCCCGCGACCGAGTTCGACCGCACCGTCCTCGGAAAGGAGACCCGAGTCGGAACCGCCCTCCTCGGCCACGAGCGTCCAGTAGCTCTGCTCCGAGAAACCGCGCGGAAACGCGCCGCGCGGAACCGTCGCCGCGATCGCCGCGACGAGCGCGTTGTCGCTCGCGCCGAGCCCGACATCGAGGAGCGCGAGCTCGGCGAGCGCGACCCCGCCCGGCGCCGCGTGCAGGGTGAGGCGCACGTAGCGCGCCTCCGTTTCACCGAGCCTGAGCCAGTCGCTCGGCCCGGCGCCGTGCGTGACGCTCCGAAGCGTCCGCCAGGCGGTGCCGTCCTCGGAGGTCGCGACCTCGTACGCCCTCGCGCGCCGACCGTCGGCCCAATCGAGCCTGAGCCCCCCAAACTCGCGCGCGAGCGAGTAATCGAGCGTGAGGACACAATCCCCGCCCGCCGTCGCGCAACGCCACGCGGTCCCGGGATCGCCGTCCACCGCGTCCGCGGGCGCGGAGGTCGATGCGCCGTCCGCCCGCGCGACCGGCCGGGGCCACGTCGCCGGGGGCGGAGGCAGCGGCGTCAACGAGATCGCACCGATGTCGAGCTCGCCCGGTGCCGCGCGTCCGCCTGCGTTGACGACAACCTCGAGGCTCGCGGTGCGGTGGAGCGTCCGGTCGGCCGCCGGTCCCCACGCAAACTCGATCTGGCGTCGCCGAATCCGAAATTCCTGCCACTCGCTCGTGAAGCGCTCAGGGGCCGGTCGATACCACCAGACGTTGTCACCCGTGCCGTCGACGAACTTGATCTCGATGGGGCCCGTCGCCTGCGGCCGGCGGAGCCGGATCGTCAGCTCGAAGTTGGTCGGAAAGTCGAGCTCGAGCGGCCGTCGCACGAACGCGAAGCCGGCGTGGCCGCCGAAGTCAAAATCCATCCGTAGCGCCGGCGCAGCGTCGCCGGCGAGCGGCGCGGCGTGGACGGCGACACCCTCGGAGCCCGCCGGCACCCAGATCCCGGGTTCCAGGGCGATGACGCGTCGCGCCATGGCCGCGTCGTCCGCGGCAGCCGCCAGCGATGCGCCCGCGAGCGCCGCCGCGAACGCGAGGAGGCAGCTAGCCCTTGATTGCGCCACTCAGGAGCCCCCGGATGTAGTGGCGCTGGAGCGCAAGGAACAGCACGAGCACGGGAACGACGGTGACCACCGCACCCGCCATGGTCATTTCGTTGTCCTGGACGTGCTCGCGCGACAGGCCCGCCAGCGCGACCGGCAGCGTCTGCATGTCGCGATCCGTGAGCACGATCAGCGGCCACATGAAGTCGTTCCACGTCCCGAGGAACACGAACACACCGAGCGTGACCAGGATCGGGACGAGGAGCGGCGCGACCACCGAGCGCAACACCCGCCATTCGCTCGCGCCGTCGATGCGCGCGGCATCGAGGAGCTCATCCGGAATCGCCAGCGCCGCCTGGCGGACCAGGAAGATGCCGAAGATGCTGGCGGCGCCGGGAATGATGGCGCCCGCGTAGCTGTTGACGAGCCCGAAGAGCTTGAGCAGGCCGAAGAGCGGAATCATCGTGACTTGGGCGGGGATCAGGAGCCCGGCGAGGAGCACCTTGAAGATCGCCTCTCGACCGCGGAACCGGAGCTTCGCGAAAGCGAACCCGGCCAGGCCGTTGAGGACCAGCGCGAGCACTGTCGCGCTGGTCGCGACGACGAGACTGTTCACGAAGTACCGGCCCATGTGTTGCTGGGCGAAGAGCTCCCGGTAGTGCTCGAGCGTCGGGTGCGCGGGGAGGATCGGCGGCGGATAGGTCGCCGAGGCGCCGGTTGGCATCAGCGACACCGACAGCATCCAGAGGAGCGGAAAGAGCGTGACGACCGCGAGGACCCAGAGGGCGCCGTTCACGAGCCACGTGGCGCGACGGCTCTTCATGCGCCCCCCATGCGGCGCGCAAGGCGCATCTGCAGCAGCGTGAGCGCGAGGATGAGCGCGAAGAGCACGAAGGCCACCGCCGAGGCGAAACCGAGGTTCCACCACTTGAACCCCTGCTCGAACATGAAATAGAGCACGCTGACCGTGCTTTGCAGCGGGCCACCCTGGGTCATCACGTAGGGTTCGGCGAAGAGCTGGAAGTAGCCGCTGACCGTGAGGATCGTCACGAGCACGAGCGTCGGCGTCAGGAGCGGCAGCGTGACGTGCCTGAGGCGCGCGAGCGTACCCGCGCCGTCGAGCCGCGCTGCTTCGTGGAGCTCCTCCGGGATGCTCTGGAGCGCCGCGAGCAGGATGATCATGTTGTAGCCGAAGTTCTTCCACACCGCGAGCAGCACGATCGCCGGCATCGACCAGTGCGGGTCCCCCATCCAGTCGATCGCCGGCAGCCCCAGGTGCACCAGGAAGTAGTTGAGGAGCCCGTAGCGCGTGTGCAGCAGATAACGCCAGGTCAAGGCAACCGCCACCAGCGTCGTGACGACCGGCGCGAAGTAGACCGTGCGAAACCAGCCACGGTAGCGCGCGAGGCGCGAGTCGATGAGGAGCGCGCTGCCGAGCGAAGCGAGCAGCGACAACGGCACGCCGAGCACCACGAAGATCGCGGTGTTGCCGAGCGCCTTCCAGAACATCGGGGTCGAGAGGAGCGTCGCGTAGTTTCGCAGGCCCACGCCGCGAAGGTTCTCGGGGTCGGCGAGCGCGTACAAATCGAAATCCGTGAAGCTGAGCAGCAGAGCGGCGACGACCGGCAACAGGAAGAAGACCGCGATCAGAACGAGCGCGGGTCCGGCGAAGAGCCAGCCGGCGGTGCTGCGTGCGCCGGCGAGCCCGCGCGTCACGGAGTGCTCCCTTCGCGGCGTCCGTGCCGCTCGAGCAGCCAGCGGCGCTTCGCGAGCATGCCGTCAACCTCCGCATCGAACGCTGCCGTCGCCACCTCGACGCTCTCCTGCCCCTGCACGACGCGCTCCGCCATCACCCGCATCGCCTGCATGATCTGCTCCCACTCCGGGACCTGCGGAAACGCGCGCAGGCGCTCGAGCTGGATCCGGAATGCCCGCGTGTACGGGTCGGTCGCGATCTCCCCGCTCGACCAGCTCGAGCGTCGCGGCGGCAGGTCGCCACTCAGCTCGTAGAAGCGTCGCTGGCTGTCAGGGCGGGACAGGAACTCGATGAGCGCCCACGCATCGTCGGGGTAGCGCGAGCGATTGAACACGACCAGGCTCGAGCCACCCGCGTTCGAGACGCCGGGCCCCGCGGGTCCAGGCATCGGCGCCGTCATCCAGCGGCCCTGGAGATCCGGCGGCAGGCGTCGCTTGAATTCGCCGATGTTCCACGGTCCCGATATATAGAAGGAGTAGAAGCCCTTGCCGAGCTCGTTCCAGACGTTCGAGATCTGGGTGTTGGTCATGCGCGGCGCCAGGGACTCCGCGAACATGTCGCGGTAGAAGCCGAGTGCCCGGCGGAACGAGGCGCTCTCGAAGTTTCCGAATCGGTTGCCGTCGCGGAGCATCGACTCGTCCTGCTGGAGCGCGAGGATCTGCAGCGGCTCGAACTCGTTGAGCGGCAGGAGCACCGCGTAGCGCTCGGCTCCAACCCGGCGCTTGATCGCGCGCAGCTGCTCGAGCCAGCCCTGCCACGTCTCGGCCGGTGCATCGAAGCCGGCCTCCTTGAGGAGGTCGGCCCTGTAAAAGAGGAGTCGCGTGTCCACGTACCACGGGATGCCGTACAGCGTTCCGGCGATCGAGTTGGTCTGCCAGACGCCAGGGAAGTAATCGTCAGCGTCAATCGCGTGCGACGCCCGGACCCGCGCGTCGAGGGGGCTGAGCGCGTGCAGCGCGACAAGCTCCGGGATCCAGGAGTTGCCGAGCTGGCAGACGTCGGGCGTTGCGTCGCCGGCGACCGCGGTCAGCAGCTTCTCGTGCGCGGCCGTCCACGCGAGCTGCTGTACCTCGACGCGGACGGTCGGGTGGTCGCGCTCGAACTCGGGCAGCAGCGCCGCCAGCACCTCCGCCTCGCGCCCCATCGCCCACACGTGCAGCACCGTGTGGCCGCGACCGTCGCCGTTGCAGCTGCCGAGGGCCACCGCGAGCGCGATCAGCGGGGCCACGAGCAGCGGGTGCCGGGCGATGCTCACGGACGCTCGCCGAGCCAGCCGCCGGCGAAGCCGGCCCGTTCCAGCCCGCGGCGCAGGTAGGGATCGCGCCGCATGATCCGCCACAGGAGCCCGCTCCGGTAGTTCTCGATCATGCCGATGGTGGAACCCTGATCGATTCCGATGTAGTCGCCGTCCACCCACCCGACCCCCGGGATTCTGCTTCCGGCATGAAGGGGTACGTCGTAGTCGAAGCTGGGATCCAGGGCGTCGAGGAAGCCGTACGTCGAGTAGACGTAGCGGCCGTACCGGCGGTTGAGCTCGGCCACCGCCGGCAGGACGATCTCCGGGGCGAACACGACCGAGGAGACGAGCGCGGCGGGCGACAGCGTACCGTCGTCGTACGTCGCGGCGCCCCCCATGCCCCGCGCCGCGTACTGCCTGAACACCCGCAGTCCCGTGCCGTCCGGGATCGCGATGCCGACGGGGCCGTCGCTGGCGCTGAGACCGAACAGCGTCGCGCCGTAGCCCGTCCAATGCATGGGATTGGCAATTGCGTACGCCTGCTGCGCGTACGTTGCGCGGCGGCTGTTTTCGAAGTAGTCGATCCCCTTGCCGCGCATGAAATCGTCCTGGAGCGCGCGAAAGTCGACCCAGACGTGCGAGAACTGGTGGCCAAAGAGCGGCGGGAAGGTCAGGTAGGTCTGGCCATACTCGGTTCGCCAGGCAGGATCGTAGGTCGAGGTCCACTCCCGCCACGCGCCGTCGGGCAGCGGGAAGGTCGGCGAGCCGAGGCCGAGGAGGTAGAGGATCATCGCTTCGTTGTAGCCGTGCCAGCGCATCGGGTGATAACCCTTCTCCGGCGTCCAGCCGAGCGCGACGCCGCCCGCGGCGTTCGCGGCCCACGCCCAGTCCACGCGTCGGTAGAGCTCGTCGGCGATCCGGCGGATCTCGCCCTCGCCCGGCTCCCTGCCGTCGAAGTAGTCCGCACACGCGAGCGCGCCGGCCATCAGGAGCGCCGTGTCGATCGTCGAGAGCTCGACACCGTGCGACCACCGGAGCCCATCACCCATGTTCAGGAAGTGATAGAAGAAACCCTTGTATCCCGCGAAGCCGTCCGCGCCCGGACCTTGCGGTGCGTCGCGGAGGAAGCGCAGCGTCCTCAGCACGCGCTCGCGCGCCTGCGCGCGCGAGACGTAGCCGCGTTCGACGCCAATGGGGTAGGCGCTCAGGGCGAAACCGACCGCCGCCACACTCGCGAACGACGGTGACGGAAAGCGGTCCGGCACCAGGCCGTTCGCCGGATTCGCGGTATCCCAGAAGAACTGGAACGTCCGTCGCTCGAGATCCTCGAGTTCACGGCCGCGCTCGCCGCGCGCTGCGACGGTGGCGGCCGTCGATGGCGTGGTCGGCGCGCCCGTGCACGCGAAGAGGAGCGCGAGTGCCGCGGCCCCGCACAGTGCGCCGAGCCTTTGAAGCAGTTGGCGGACGTTCATGGCCGCGGCGCCGCGGCCTGGCAGTAGCGCGCAATGAACTGCGCGTGAGTCGGCATCGCATCAACGCAGGACGCGATGACGCGACGGACGCCCTCGACGAACTCACCCAGATCCTTCGCCGGCATCTGGTCGACCACCGGGTGGTAGGCGCGCGGTGTGACGCCCTGGCCGAGCATGACCTGGACCCAGCTGGTGGTCGCGAACATCTCCTCGGCATTGCGGAAGAAGCGCCCGCTGTCCCGGAAGAGGTTCATGGTCTCGGCCAGCGGCTCGGGAACACTCAGGGTTCGGCAGTAGTCCCAGAATGCCGTGTCACGACGCTCGGTCGCCACGTAGTGCAGGATCAGGAAGTCGCGGATCCGCTCGTACTCGAACCGCGCCTGCGCGTTGTAGCGGTCGGCGAGCTCCGGGCTGAAGCCCTGGTCGGGCAGCAGGCTCACCAGCCGCGCGATGCCGGACTGGATCAGGTAAATGCTGGTCGACTCGAGCGGCTCCATGAACCCGCCCGCGAGGCCGATCGCGACGCAGTTGCGGTTCCAGAGCTTGCGCCGCATGCCGGTCGTGAAGCGCAGCGGCTTCGGGTCCGCGAGCGCCCGGCCGTCGAGATTCCCGAGGAGCGTCGCCGCCGCCTCGTCGTCGCTGACGTGGGCACTCGAGTACACGTAGCCGTTGCCGACGCGGTGCTGCAGCGGGATCCGCCATTGCCAGCCCGCCGGGCGCGCGGTCGAGCGCGTGAATGGCGTGGGAGCCGCAACCGTCTCGCACGGCACCGCGAGCGCGCGATCGCAGGGCAGCCACTTCGTCCACTCCTCGTAGCCCGTGTGCAGCGCCTGTTCGATCAGCAGACCGCGAAAGCCCGAGCAGTCGATGAAGAGGTCGCCGGCGAGCGTCTGCCCGCCGTCGAGGCGCACCGACTCGATGAAGCCGTTGTCGGCACGCAGCACGACGTCGACGACCTTGCCTTCGGTCCGGCGGACCCCCCGGGCTTCCGCATAGCGCCGGAGGAAGCGCGCGTAGAGGCCGGCGTCGAAGTGGTAGGCGTAGGCGATGTTGGCGAGCGGCGATGTCGGGGGCACGTCGGTCGCGGATGCCATGAACTTGCCGCGCGGCGCCGCGAAGGTGTTGAGGGAGTAATCGCCGATCGGCCCTGCCCGCCCCGCCTGGTGCAGCTTCAGCCAGAACTGGTGGAACGGCAGGAGGCCGAAGTCGTGGCCGATCGTGCCGAAGCCGTGGACGTAGCGCTCGCCCGGCCGCCACCAGTCCACGAACTCGATGCCGAGCTTGAAGGTGCCCTGCACCTCCTTGATGAACTCGATCTCGTCGATCTCGAGGACCTGGTTGAAGAGCTTGAGGTGAGGGACGGTCGCCTCGCCGACGCCGACCGTGCCGATCTCTTCCGACTCGATCAGCTCGACCGCGTAGTCGCGGCCGAGCAGCTTGCCGAAGGCGGCGGCCGCCATCCAGCCGGCCGTACCGCCGCCGACAATGACGATCCGCTTGACGCGCCGGTCAGTCACGGCGCATCAGAAGCATGCCTCCGGCAAACGGCAATCTGCGCCGCCGCCGGGGGCAGGATTCCTGCAATGACCTCCGGTCATCCCATCGAGACCTGTCGTGGCCCTCAGAACTTGTAGCCAGCCGTGACCCTGAACGTGCGTGGCACGCCGGTGATGTTGCCCGTCGGGTTGTACGTTACCGGATTCGGGTTGGAAACGCCGTTCTGGCCCCAGCTCCTGTTCGTGTCCGAGTAGTTGTAGTAGTCGAACACGTTGAGCGCATCGACCTCGACGTAGATTGTCTGCTCGTGCGGCAGCGCGAACTCCTTGCGCGCCTGCAGATCGAGCGTCCGGTAGCCGAAGAAGTTCTTCGGCGTCGCGGCGATCGGCGTGCAGTTGCTGCCCGTCGGGTACGGGTTGGCTCCCCCGATACAGGCGATGTCGTTCACGGGGATCGGCGTCGCCAGGGTCACCTTCGCCGAGACCATCGTGTTCCACGGCGCCTTGTACGTGCCCGTCGCGACCAGGCGGTGCTTCGATGCCGCGTTCGAGGTAATGAACGGGTACTGCGAGATCCACTCCTCGTCGAACGAGTAGTGCTCGTTGATGTCCCGGTTCTGCTTGGCTGCCGTGTACGTGTACGCGAACGTTGTGCCCCAGCCGGAAGCCTCGGTGTACGGCTTGTCGGCCGACAGGAGCACCTCGGTGGTCTTCGTCTCGATGCCGTTGTTGCCGATGATCAGGTTGCCGAAGCCCGGAACGCCATTGCCCCACGGCTGCCCGCCGTTCATCCAGAACGCCCCGTTCGGGTAGCGGTTGCCGAGCGTGAACGCGAAGCCGTCCTTGCTGATGATCCTTGCGATCGTGGCCGTCGTGTTCCACTCGCCGACCCGGTTGTGCATGCCGATGCTGAACTGGTCGGAGTACGGCGCCTTCAGGTTGTTGTTGATCGCATCGACCTCGTTGCCCGCATTGGTCGAGGCGAGGAGCGCCTTGAGGGCCGCGGGGTTGGTCAGGAACGTCGGATCAAATGCCACGCACGTCGGGCCTGCGGTGCACCCCTTGAGCGGCGGGTCGTTGAAGAAGATCGTGCTGATCGGCAGCGACGACTTCGTCTGCTCGAGCT
>CAYNCY010000089.1:0-10391 GCA_964395195.1 uncultured Steroidobacteraceae bacterium | reverse complement strand
ATCGAGATGTCGGTACCGACGCTGGCGCTTTGCCTGCTGCTGACGCTGCTCGCGCTGCACGTGATCCAGAAGCTGGTGCGCCTTCCCGCGCAGTTGCGTGCCGCGGCAATCGAGAAGAAACGCGCCCGCGCGCGCGCCGACCTCGACGCCGGCCTCCTCGAGATGTCGGCGGGGCGCTGGAACGAGTCGGAGCTGACGCTCGCGCGCTCCGCGCGCGAGGCCGCCTCCCCGGCGGTCCACTACCTCGCGGCGGCGCGCGCAGCCGACCTGCAGGGGCGGCGCGACCGGCGCGACGCGTGGCTCGAGCTCGCGCGCGAGGCCGCGACCGACGACCCGGCGCCGGCGCTGATCACCACCGCCGAGATGAACATCAAGGACGGCAACACCGATGCCGCGCTCAACGCGCTCGGCACGCTCGAGCGCCGGCGCGACCTGAACCCGCGGGGTCTCCTGCTGCTGGCACGGGTCTACCGGTTGCGGGGCGACTTCGAGCGGCTGCTCAAGCTCGAGCCGGATCTTCGGGCGGCGCGCGACATTCCGGCGGCGGCGGTCGATGAGATCATGGACACGCGCTACGTCGACATGCTGAAGGCCGCGACCGAGCGGGGTGGGCTCGCGGCACTGCAGGCGATCTGGAGCGAGGCGACGGCGGCCGCCCGCAGGCGCCCCGGCGTCGTGGTCGCCTACGCGCGGGGGCTCGCGCGCTTCAACGAGCCCGAACAGGCGGCCGCGGCGCTCCGGGAACTACTCGATGCCGACTGGAACGAGTCGGCCGTGCTCCTCTTTGGCGAACTCGGCGGCGGCGAGCCGCTCGAGCGACTCAGGATCGCCGAGGGCTGGCTGCGCGCGCGCCGGGAGGACCCGTCGCTCCTCACGGCGTGCGCGCGCCTCTGCCTTCGCGCCGAGCTCTACGGCAAGGCGCGCAGCTACCTCGAGACCAGCATGAACATCCGGCCGCGCGCCGAGACGGCGCAGCTGCTCGCCGACCTCGTCGCCGAACTCGGCGAGCCCGAGCACGCGCTGCAGCTCCTGAGAAACGGCATCGCGCTCGCCACCGGCAAGCGCGCGGACGTGCCGCGCGTGCGGCAACGGCGCTTCGGCCAGCCGCGCCGCTAGCCCGCCGCCGCCATCAGCGGCGCGGCATCTTCGCGAGGGCGTCGGGCGCGTACTCGAAGGAATCGAAATAGAGCCGGTCGGGCGGCAGGCCCTGCGCCGGCAACGTGGCGCGGAGCGCCGCAATGAGCGCCGGTGGCCCGGCGGCGTACACCTCGGCGTTGCCGAGGTCGGGAAAATCCGCGAGCAGCGCCTCGTGCACGAGGCCGGTGCGGTAGCGCGTACCCTCGCTGCCACCCGGCGATGACAGCACCGGCACGTAGTGGAACGACGGGAAGCGCTCGAGGCGCTCGCGCACCCACGCGTCCTGGTAGAGGTCGACCTCGTGACGCGCGCCCCAGTATAGAAAGAGCGGGCGCCGGCTCCCCGTCTCGAGCACGTGGCGGAGGATCGACTTCGCGGGCGCGAATCCCGTGCCGCCCGCGACGAGGATCGCGGGAGATTCGCCCGCGGCGGCCGGCACGTCGTCGTAGACGAACTGTCCGAGCGGCCCTTCGATCCGAAGCAGCGCGCCGGGGCTCAGCGTCTCGAAGACCTGCACGGTGAACTCGCCGTCCGCGACGCGGCGCACGTGCAGCTCGATGAGGCCCGCATCGTGCGGCGGTGAGGCGATCGAGAAGCTGCGGCGTCGACCGCCCGGCAGCATCACGTCGAGGTACTGGCCCGCGCGAAAGCGGAAGTCCTCGACCGCCGGCAATCTCAGGAAGAGGCCCATCACGTCCGGCGCCAACCGCTCGAGACGCTCGATGCGGCACGGCAGGCTCTTGATCTCGACGTCGGTGACGCGGCGAATCTCGCGTGCCTCGACGACGAGGTCGCTCTCGGGCACGGCCTGGCACAGCAATATGTAGCCTGCATCGACTTCGGCGTCGGTGAGGCCGAGCGTGCGACCGCGCGGGTAGACGACCTTGCCCTCGATCAGGCGGGCGCGGCACGAGCCGCAATTTCCGCCCTTGCAGCTGTGCGGCAGATTGACGCCGGCGGCGAGAGCGGCCTCGAGCACGGGCCGCCCTGCGGCTAGCTCCAGAACCCGGTTTTGTGGCCTTAAGGTGACGCGCATCCGAGCCCAGTGTGCCTGCATTCAGCCTAGAATGCTGGCCATGGCGACGACGGCGCGATACCTGGTGGCGGGCTGCGGATATGTCGGCGCGCGACTCGCGCGCGGCCTCTTGCCGCGCGGACCACTGGTCGGCATGACGCGCTCCGAGGCGAGCGCGGAGTTGCTCGATGCGCAGGGAATCGACGCGGTCGTCTGGGATCTCGATGTTCCCGAGCCGTCTCTGCCGCGCGGATTTGGCACGCCGTCGGTCGTGTTCTATCTCGTGCCGCCGCCGGCGACCGGTGTCACCGACCCGCGCCTCAAGCGATTCCTCGCGCTGCTGCCGGCGCCGCCCGCACGAATCGTGTATGTGAGCACGACGGGCGTCTACGGCAACACCGGCACCGAGCTCATCGACGAGACGACACCCGTGAATCCCGGCACCGACCGCGCGCGCCGGCGCGTCGATGCGGAACGGGCCCTCACGCAGTGGTGCGAGCACCAGGGCGTCGGCTGGACGATCCTGCGCACGCCCGGCATCTACGGTCCAGGCCGACTGCCGATCGAACGCCTGAAGCGCGGCGAACCGATGATCAAGCACTCCGAGGCCGGCTTCTCGAGCCGCATCCACGTTGACGACCTCGTGGGCGCGCTGCTACTCGCGGGCAGTGCCCCGCGAGCGGTCGAGAGAATCTACAATGTGACCGATGGCAACCCGACCACGATGACCGAGTACTTTGAACGCGTCGCGGCGCTGACGGGCATGCCGGCACCGGTCCTCGTCTCGCGCGCCGAGGCCGAGAAGTCCGTGTCACCCGGGCTCTGGTCGTACCTCGCCGAATCCCGGCGCATCGACTCGAGCCGCATCCGCGAGGAGCTCGGGTTCGCGCCGCGCTTCAAGGACCTTCGCCTTGGTATTCTCTCGAGCCTGCCCGCAATCTAGGGGACCCTAAGTGACCGTACGCACGATTCGCCCACTCCTGTCCGTGCCGCTCGCGGCGCTCATCGCCTGCGGCGCGCTCGCGACGGCAGACGCCGCGGAACTTCGTACCGCCCAGACGCTGGTCGACCAAGAAAACGCGTTCGCGAAGTCGGCGATCGATCACGGCACGCGCGCCGCTTTCCTCGAGTACCTGGCCGAGAGCTCGGTGCTGCTGTCGCCCGGCCCCTCGCCCGGGCGGGGCACGGTCGAGAGCGGGCCCTCGCCCGGCGGACCGCTGCGCTGGCACCCGGACCTGTCGACGATGTCGAGGCTCGGTGACTTCGGCTGGACGAGCGGGCCGTTCTCGGCATGGGCGACGTCGACCAACGACCGCCCGGTCGCGACGGGCGACTACTTCACCGTGTGGTGGCTCGAGGACGGCGGCGTCTGGCGCGTCGTGCTCGACGGTGGTGCGCCCTATCCGGTCGCCGAGAGCGACCTGCCGAATCACCTCAACGTCACTGCTCCGCGACTGCGCAACTCCGACGGGCGCGGTGGCACGCAGGACTGCTCGATCGAGTTCTCGCAGGTGTGGCGCCAGAAGGGCCGCGCCAAGGCGCTCAAGACCTATCTCGCCGCCGATGCGCGCCTTCTCTACGCGGGCATGCCGCCGCGCGACGGCAAGGCGATCGACCCGGCAACGGATCCGCTCGCGCACGCGAGTCTCGCCGATATCAAAGTCGCGCGACGACTCGGCTCGGAGCTCGGCGATGTCGTCGTCATGTACGGCGAGATCGAGCTCGAGGCGACCGTCGAGGTGGCGGCACGCCGGCTGGTGTTCGTCCAGGCGTGGGACGTGAGCAGCAAGTGCAAGCTCGCCTTCGAGGCGCTCAACCCCGCGCGTTAGTTGCCAAACGATGCTGTTACGCCAGATTCTATTGGTAGCCGCAGTCGCGTACGGTGCCGCCTTCCCCGCACTTGCGGCTGACGCCGGTGACTCGCCGGAACTGCGTGCCGCCGCTGCTGATCGGTACATGCGTGTCGCCGATCTTCACAAAATGCTGAACGACGTAGCAGAGTCGATTGCGAAGACGCTTCCTGAAGAACGTCGCGAACTTTATAAAAGCACGCTTCTTAAGCATTTGAGAATCGCAGCGCTTAGTGACGCCATGCGAGCCGCAATGGTCCGCACTTTCACGGCGCGCGAATTAGACGCACTCGCAAATTTCTACGGGTCTCCCGAGGGCCAATCGGCCCTCGCCAAATTCGGCCAATATATGGCTGCACTGATGCCGACAATGAATGAAGAGATGTCGCGTGCGTCAAAAGAGGCGCTCGAGGAACTGAAGCAGAAGGATACAAGTCCATCGCCTGGCACCTAACTATCGGTTGGAGCGGGCCGTGAACGATATAGTGCCTTGTATGTGGCGTGTACCGCGGCCGCTCAACCTCATTCGTTAGGCGCCCTATGTCCACGGATGGCGACATCGACTACAGGACACTCACGCTCTCCCAGCTCCAAGAAGCGCGAGACAATATTGATGCGAAGGCGTTTCCGCTCAATTTCGAGCGACTCAACCTCGAACTCAAGGCGCGGGCAGATCGATCACATCCAGAGCCACCGTCAGACGACTTTGGGTTGGACTCGCGCACCATTTCCTCATCAGCTACCCTAATATTTAAAGCCGTACTGCCGGCTTTTTGGATCCCGCTTTTTGCCGCTGGAATTCCCTCGGGATGGGTTGGTTCGAGCTCCTTCGGAACCCTCCTTCCACCTGCTATCGCTCGTTGGGTCTATTTGGTTATCTGGATTTCAGGATCCATTTTCATTTTATGGGGTTGCGCCGGTCTGAAGCGGGTGCGGATTGAAGGAGATAGCCTCGTCGTGTCGAACTTTCTATCGACCGTCGTGATCCCGTTCACTTCAATTCGCGACGTTACGGACAATCCCTCAATCAACTTCCGACCTGTGACGGTGCACTTCCGCTGCAATACGAGGTTCGGGGAAAGCATTCGCTTTATGCCAGAAGCGGCCACGGTTCCGACCGACCGCCCTCTGCCCATCGTGGTTGAATTACGCCGACGAGCGGGGCTATCGGGTGTTTAGGCCGTCCTAGCGGCGCCTAATTAGCGGTTGGAGCGGGCCGTGAACGATCAAGTGCCTGGTATGTGGCGCGTACCGCGGCCGCTCAATCTCATTCGTTGAGCGCGTACCTCCGGCCTAGCGCGCGACGCGCGCCTTGAGGTCGTAGGTGTCGGCGCCGGTGATCTCGACGTCGACGAACTCGCCGGCCGCGAGCTTGCCGGCCCCGCCCCTGATCCGGACGGTGCCGTCGATCTCGGGCGCGTCCGCGTAGCTGCGCGCGATCGCGACGCGCGCGCGCCCCTCGCCCTCGAACGAGTCGACGAGCACGCGGGTACGCGTGCCGACGCGGCCAAGCAGACGCGCCGCGCTGATGCGCGCCGCCGTCTCCATGAACCGCTCCCACCGCTCCTGCTTGACGGGCTCGGGTACGTGATCCGGCAGCGCATTGGCGCCGGCGCCGTCCACGGGCGAGTATTTGAAACAACCGACGCGGTCGAGCTGGGCGGCCTCGAGCCAGTCGAGCAGCACCCGGAAGTCCGCCTCGGTCTCGCCCGGAAAGCCGACGATGAAAGTGCTGCGGATCGCGATGCCGGGCAGGTCTCGGCGCCACGAGTGAATGCGCTCGAGCGTGTTCTCGGCATGCGCCGGGCGCTTCATCAGCTTGAGGATCCGGGGACTGCCGTGCTGGAACGGGATGTCGAGATAGGGCAGCAACGCCCCCTCCGCCATCAACGGGATGACCGCATCGACGTGCGGATAGGGATAGACGTAGTGGAGCCGAACCCACGCGCCGCGCTCGCGCGCGAGTGCGCCGAGTTCGCGGGCGAGGTCGAGGAAGCGCGTCTCGATCTGGCGCGAACCCCACTGCTCTGCCCGGTACCTCAGGTCGACGCCGTACGCGCTCGTGTCCTGCGAGATCACGAGCAGTTCGCGCACGCCCGCGTTCAGCAGCCGGATGCCCTCGTTGAGGACGTGCGTGATCGGCCGGCTCACCAAATCGCCGCGCATCGAGGGGATGATGCAGAAGCTGCAGCGGTGATTGCAGCCCTCGGAAATCTTGAGGTACGCGTAATGGCGCGGAGTCAGCCGCACGCCCTGCGGGGGCACGAGGTCCAGGAAGGGATCGTGCGGCCGCGGCAGGTGCGCGTGCACGTGGCCGAGCACTTCCTCGTACGCATGCGGCCCGGTGATGCCGAGCACGCGCGGGTGGCGTTCGCGGATCGTTTCCGGCTTCGCGCCGAGGCAACCCGTCACCACGACCTTGCCGTTCTTCTCGAGCGCATCGCCAATCGTCTCGAGCGACTCGTGCACGGCATCGTCGATGAAGCCGCACGTATTGACGACGACGAGGTCGGCCTGCTCGTAGGTGGGCGCGACGTCGTAACCCTCGGCGCGCAGCTGCGTGAGGATGCGTTCCGAGTCGACGAGCGCTTTGGGACAGCCGAGGCTGACGAAGCCGATGCGAGGGGCGGGTTTCATGGGTGGGGTCCGAGGGGGCGCACATCCTACCCGCCCGGGGTCCCGGCGGCCACCACGGGACGAATTCAAAACCCGCCCGGCCCTTATGCCCGTGTGCGGCGCCTCCCGGTACGGCGTGCCCGACTCGACGGCGGCGCGTTGGCGGTGCTATTTAGAGTGCTGCCGGCCATTGCCGGCGGGAGGACTCCATGGCGCCCCTGATCGTTCTCGTCATCCTGGCGGTGATCCTCGGCATACCGATCGTCATCTACAACCGCCTCGTCTCGGCGCGCAATGGCTACAAGAACGCCTTCGCGCAGATTGACGTGCAGCTCACCCGGCGGTACGACCTGATTCCGAACCTGGTCGAGACGGCGAAGGGCTACCTCGCGCACGAGCGCGGCACGCTCGAGGCCGTGATCGCGGCGCGCAACGTCGCCTCCGCCGGCCTCAAGAGCGCCGCGGCGAACCCCGGCAACGCCGCCGCGATCCAGGGACTCGCGAGCGCGGACGGTGCGCTCGGCGGCGCACTCGGCCGGCTGCTCGCGGTGGTCGAGTCGTACCCCGACCTCAAGGGCAACCAGACGATGTCGCAGCTCATGGAGGAACTGACCTCCACCGAGAACCGCGTGTCGTTCGCGCGCCAGGCGTACAACGACGCCGTGCTCGACTACAACAACTCGCGCGAAGTGTTCCCGAACAACATGCTCGCGGGCATGTTCGCGTTCGCGCCGGCGACGCCGCTCGCGATCGAGTCCGCGGAGAAGCGCGCCGCTCCACAGGTCAAGTTCTCCTGACCCTGCTCCGCTGAAATGGATTTCTTTGCCGCCGAGGCGGCGGCGCACCGCCGCACGCGGCGCCTGCTGATCGCCTACGCGCTCGCCGTTGCGAGCGTGGTGTTCGCGATCACGTGGGTCGTCACCGCGATCTACACGCTCTTCAGCACCAACGTCTATTCGTCGCAGCCCTACACCGAGCGGATGCTCGGGCATCCGGGTGCGCTGTTCTTCACGGCGACCGCGGTGCTCGCGACGATCGGCATCGCGGCGCTGCATCGCATGGCGCAGCTGCGCGACGGCGGCGGCGCAGTGGCGGTTGCGATGGGCGGGGTGCGCGTCACGCGCGAGACGCAGGATCCGGCCCGCCATCGGCTGCTCAACATCGTCGAGGAGCTCGCGATTGCCTGTGGCCTGCCGGTCCCCGAGCTCTACGTGCTGGAGCAGGAATCGGGCATCAACGCGTTCGCTGCGGGCTTCGCACCGACCGATGCCGCGATCAGCGTGACGCGCGGTGCGCTCGAGCAGCTCAACCGCGAGCAGCTGCAGGGTGTCATCGGCCACGAGTTCAGCCACATCCTGAACGGCGACATGCGCCTCAACACCCGGCTCGTCGGGCCGCTGTTCGGACTGCTGGTGATCGCCATCGCCGCGCGCGTCGGGATGCGCGGCTTCCAGTTCGGCCGCCGCGCGGGACCGCTCATCGGCGCCGCGGTCGCCGTGATGGTGCTCGGCTACCTGGGGGCGGCACTCGGCCGGCTGCTGCAGTCGGCCATCTGCCGCCAGCGCGAGTTCCTCGCGGACGCCTCGAGCGTGCAGTTCACGCGCAGCACCGATGGCCTGCGCGATGCGCTCGCGCGCATCGGCCGTGCACCGACCGGGTCGCTCCTGTCGACGCCCGCGGGCGAGGACCTCGCGCACTTCTTCATCGCGCCCTCGAGTGAGCGCCTCTACTCGACCCATCCGCCGCTCGGCGCGCGAATCCGCGCGCTCGACCCGCACTTCGATCTCAAGCTCCTCGAGGTGCCCGAGCGCGGGCACGCAGATCTTCCGGCCGACGGCGCCCCGTCGGCCGCGCTCGCACCGCGTCGCGTCGCCGGCGTGGCCGCGGCGTCGGCGGGCAGCGACTCGCGGCCGGCGCTGAGCGACCACGTCGGCAACCCGGGCCTCGATGCGGTCCACTATGCCGCCGCGGTCCGTGCGGCGCTCCCGCCCGACATCGAGGCGGCGCTCGCGCGAGGCTCGACGGCCGCGTGCCTGTGGCTCGCGGTTGCGCTCTCAACCGATGAGGCCGTACGCGCTCGCCAGCTCGCGCTCGTCGGCACGAGCGAGGGCGCGCCGGTCGCCGCGGCCGTGACCGCGCTCGGCAAGCGGCTCAAGAGCGTGCCGGTGGTCCAGTACCTGCCACTCCTGCAGCGTGCGCTGCCTGCGCTCAAGTCCCTGCCCGCCGACCGCCGCCGCGCGATCGCGGCGCTGACGGCCAACCTCGGCAAGGTAACGGGGCACGTGTACGCGCTCGAGTACCTGCTGGGCGCGCTCGCAACCCGCTACCTCGTCGACCAGATGGATCCGGTCGCG
The DNA here is from genome assembly GCA_964395195.1 of uncultured Steroidobacteraceae bacterium. Lineage (GTDB taxonomy): Bacteria > Pseudomonadota > Gammaproteobacteria > Steroidobacterales > Steroidobacteraceae > CAIKZZ01. The sequence continues at coordinate 1,419 of CAYNCY010000089.1, read as the reverse complement.
AAGCCGGGCACGCTTGCGCTCGACGCCTGCGCGGCCGAGCTCGGCGTGCTCTTTGCGGTGCTCGCGAGGAGCGGCGCGGACGAGACCATCGCTGCGCGGCGCGCGTACGAGCGCGGGCTCGCGGCGCTCCTGCCGCGCGAGCGCCCGGACTACCGCGAGTTCGACGAGGCCGGCTGGCCACCCGCGCTCGATGCAGCGCTCAAGCGCCTGCGCGACCTGTCGCCGGCTGCCAAGGAGCTGCTCGTGGATGCGCTCGGACACACCGTTCTGCACGACGGGCTCATAGAGATCGAGGAAGCCGAGATGTTGCGAGCAGTTGCGGCGTTGCTGCGCTGCCCGCTCCCGCCGCTCCTGCCGCTCCCCGAGGTGACCTGAGGCCCGGTTCAGTCGTCGTTCAGCGGCCCGTCGGCGCGGGTCCTCGCGACCGCAATCTCGGCCTCGAGCGTCGCCGCCTCGGCCTCCTGCCCGCTCGCACGGAGCTCTGTCTGCAGCCGTACGAGCGAGCGCGGACCGTGCGGCGAGCGCTTCAAGCACTCCCGCAGCACGCTGATCGCCTCGTCGTGCCTGCCTGAGCGCGCGAGCCCGGCGGCGAGTTCCTCGCGCACCGGATAGAGCCACGCGGGCGGCTCCGAGTACTGCGCGCGATCCTGCACGTCGACGGCAGCCTCGAGCTGCCGAAGTGCCGCCGCTCCATCGCCTGCGGCGAAATCGATCCGCGCCGCAAGAATCCGCTCGGCGAGCTCGCGCTGGGTGAGCTCGCTGGCCGCATCGATGTAATCGTACGCCGCCGCGAGGTCGGGGCGATCGGCGGGCAGATCGGCGACCGGACGCACCTTCGCCGCCTCGGTACGCAGGAGCTCGAGCTCGGCTCGCGCGCCCGCGAGATCGGCCTTCCCGAGCAAGGCGATACCGCGACCGTAGTGCCACAGAACGCGCAGGGTGTGCTGGTCGTTCGCGTCGGGGCCTTCCGGGGTGCCGGGCTCCGGGAGCGCGAGGAGCTCGTCCCCGCGCCCAAAGCGCGCGAGTACCGCGATGAGCATGTCCGGATCCTTGCCCATGTCGCGAAGCTCGGTCGCCGCACGCTGCGCGGCGGCGAGATTACCCTCGACCGTGTAGGCGTAGGCGAGGAAGTTGAGGCAGTGGCCGCAGGCGTGCGCCGCCTTGGGGTCCTTTCGGGTCGCGAACTCGAGCGCTTCGTGCACCGCGTGCGTGTTGGCGCGCACGGCCGCGTCCCAGTCCCCGACCCGGAGGAACGTGTGCGCCGGCATGTGCACGAGGTGCGCGGCGGCCGGCGCGAACGGCAGCGCCGCGAGCCGTCGCGCCGCTTCGAGCGCGCGGCCGGGTTCCGGGCTGGCCTCGACCGCGTGGATGTAGAAATGCATGAGGCCAATGTGGTCGGGGTTCGCGCGCAGCGCCGTC
>CAYNCY010000088.1:0-10442 GCA_964395195.1 uncultured Steroidobacteraceae bacterium | reverse complement strand
GGACGACGAGACCGTGCGCGGGCGCCTCAAGATCATCCGCGATCGGATCGCGAGCGGCGCGGACGACTTCGGCGCGATCGCCAAGGCCGTGTCCGAGGATCCGGGCTCCGCGACCGAGGGCGGCGACCTCGGCTGGACCACGCCCGGTACCTTCGTTCCCGATTTCGAGGCCACGCTCGGCAAGCTCACCGAAAACGAGGTCAGCGAGCCGTTCCACACGCAGTACGGGTGGCACATCGCGCAGCTCCTTGGGAAGCGCACCCAGGACATGAGCTCGGATGAACGCAAGCGCAAGGCGTTCGAGCAGATTCGCGCGAGCAAGGCGGACGAAGAGACGGAGCTGTGGCTCCGGCGTCTGCGTGACGAGGCTTTCGTCGACTACCGCACCTGACGGGGGCGCATGCCCGCGGATTCCAAGGCCGACCTGAAGACGCTCGTCGTCACCTCGGGTGAGCCGGCGGGCATCGGGCCTGATCTTTGCATCCGCCTCGCGGAGCGCGACTGGCCCTGCCGCCTCGCGATCGCCGCCGACCCCCTGCTGCTCGCTGCCCGCGCCCGTGAGATCGGGCGGCGCCTCGAGATCCAAACCGTAACACCGGCCGAGCTCACTCAGCACCGCGTGGGCGTGCTGCAGGTACTCAAGCACTCGGCGCCCACCAGCGTCGTCGCTGGCCGCCTCGATCCCGCGAACTCAGCGTACGTGCTCGGCATGCTGGATGCCGCGGCCGCCGGCTGCCAGGACGGCACCTTCGATGCGATGGTCACGGCGCCGGTCCAGAAGAGCGTAATCATCGAATCGGGCGTACCCTTCAGCGGCCACACCGAATACCTCGCCGCGCTCACCGGCGCGCCGCACCCGGTCATGCTGCTGGTCGCGGGCAAGCTCAGGGTCGCGCTCGCGACGACGCACCTGCCGCTTCGGGCCGTGCCCGATGCCATCACCGAGGAAAGCCTCGTGACGACGCTCAGCGTGCTCGCGGCGGGCCTGCGCGAGCGCTTCGGGATCGTGCGTCCGCGCATCCTGACGCTCGGCCTCAACCCGCACGCGGGCGAGTCCGGGCACCTCGGGCGAGAGGACATCGACGTGATCGAGCCCGCCGTCAAGCGCGCGGTCGCGGCCGGCATCATGGCGCGGGGTCCCCTGCCGGCCGATACCGCCTTCACGCCGCGCCAGCTCACCGACGCCGACGCCGTGCTCGCGATGTACCACGACCAGGGCCTCCCGGTCCTCAAGTACGCGGGCTTCGGTCACGGGGTCAACATCACGCTCGGCCTGCCGATCATCCGCACCTCGGTCGACCACGGCACGGCGCTCGACCTCGCCGGCACGGGGCGCGCGGACCCGGAGAGCCTGAACGCCGCCATCGAGCTCGCGCTCGCCTGCACGCGCGTCTGATGAGCGAGAGCGCCGCATCCGGGCCGCGGTTTCGCCCGCGCAAGCGCTTCGGTCAGCACTTCCTGCACGACCCGGGCGTGATCCGCCGGATCGTCGCGGCCATCGACCCGAAGCCCGGCGAGCGGCTGATCGAGATTGGCCCCGGCCAGGGGGCGCTGACGCTGCCGCTCCTCGAGCGCGTGCCGAAGCTCGAGGTCATCGAGATCGATCGCGAGCTCATACCGCTTCTCGAGGAGCGCGCGACCGGCAAGGGCGAGCTCATCGTGCACGCGGCCGACGTGCTCGAGGTCGACTTTGGCCGCCTCGCGGGCGCCGGCCGGACGCTCAGGCTGTGCGGCAACCTGCCCTACAACATCTCGACGCCGCTCCTCTTCCACGTGCTCAGAGCGGCGCCCTGCCTCATCGATATGCACTTTATGTTGCAGAAGGAGGTGGTCGCGCGCATGGCGGCGAGCGCCGACACGGGCGACTACGGGCGCCTCACGGTCATGCTCGCCGTGCACTGCCGGGTGGAGCACCTGTTCGACGTGGGGCCGGGGGCCTTCCGTCCGCCGCCGGCGGTCGACTCGGCCATCGTGCGCCTCGTCCCCCACCTCGCACCGCCCTTTGCGATCGCAGACGCCGCCCGCTTCGCCACGGTGGTCGGTCGCGCCTTCGGCCAGCGGCGCAAGACCCTGCGCAATTCGCTTAAGCATGTCGTCGACGCGGCCGGGTTCGAGGCCGCCGGCATCGACGCCATCCGCCGCGCCGAAACCCTCACCCCGGAGGAGTTTGCCCGGCTGGCCGCGACGCCGGCGCCGGCACCGCTATAATCCTCGGCAGGCACTGGAAACCAACGATGCCCGCGCCGAGCCCCGCCACCGCCCTGTACCGCCGGATCCTGCTGGTCGTCGACCTGTCCGAGGACAGCCAGCCGATCGGCGCGCGCGCGCGCGCCGTCGCCGCCGCCTGTGGCGCGTCCATCTCGCTCCTGCACGTCGTCGAGTACGTGCCGGTCGAGCCGATGGGCGAGACGCTCTTGCCCGCGATCGAGGTCGAGGAGGAGCTCATCAAGCGCGCCCGCACGCGCCTCGATGAGCTCGCCCAGGCGCTTGGCCTTGGCGACAGCGACCGTCGCGTCGAGGCCGGCAGCATCAAGTCCGAGATCGTGCGCGTCGCCGCCGAGACCGGCAGCGACCTCATCGTGATCGGCAGCCGCGAGCGGCACGGGCTCTCGATACTCGTCAACCTGACCGAAGATACGGTTCTCCACGCCGCGCACTGCGACGTGCTCGCGGTACGGATCAAGTAACGCCATGCAAGAACAGAATCCCCGGATCGTCGTCGCCGTCGCGACCTCCTACGTCGAGGAGCAATCGGATCCGCGCGAGAAGCGCTTCGTGTTCGCGTACACGATCACGATCAAGAACGAGGGCGAGATGCCGGCGCGGCTGATGAACCGTCACTGGATCATCACCGACGCGAACGGCAAGGTGCAGGAAGTGCACGGCGAGGGCGTGGTCGGCGAACAGCCGCACCTGAAGCCGGGCCAGGGCTTTCGCTATTCGAGCGGCGCCGTTCTCGAAACGCCGGTCGGCGCGATGCAGGGCAGCTACGAGATGGTGGCGGACGACGGCAAGCGCTTCGATGCGCCGATCGCGCCGTTCTCGCTCGCAATGCCGGGCGTGGTGCACTGACGCACCATGGCGGTCTACGCCATCGGCGACCTGCAGGGCTGCTACGAGGAATTTCGCGAGCTGCTCGAGCGGCTCGAGTTCGAGCCCACACGCGACCGGCTCTGGCTCACGGGCGATCTCGTCAACCGCGGCCCGGGTTCGCTCGAGGCGCTGCGGTTCGTCAAGTCGCTCGGGCCCGCCGCGAGCGTCGTGCTCGGCAACCACGACCTGCACCTCCTCGCGCTGGCGAGCAATCCCGCCCGCCGGCCGCGCAAGAGCGACACGCTGAGCGAGGTGCTCGAGGCGCCCGACCGGGACGAACTCCTCGCGTGGCTCACGCGCCTGCCGCTCGTGCACGTGGATGCCGAGCTCGGGTGGGCCATGGTGCACGCGGGGCTGCCGCCCGAGTGGGACCTCGCGCTCGCGCGCACCTGCGCCGAGGAGGTATCGGCCGCGCTCCTCGCCGACCCCGTCGCCTTTTTCGCCGACATGTACGGCGACCAGCCCGATCGCTACTCGCCCGCGCTCGCGGGTGCCGATCGGCTGCGCTTCACGGTCAACTGCCTGACGCGCCTCAGGCTCTGCGCGCCGGACGGGCGACTGCTGCTCGAGTACAAGGGACCGTTGTCGAAGGCACCGCCCGGCGCCGTGCCGTGGTTTCGCGTACCGGGTCGCGCGACGGCGCGCGACCGGATCGTGTTCGGGCACTGGTCGGCGCTCGGCTACTACGATGCCGACGGGGTGCTTGGCCTCGACACCGGCTGCGCCTGGGGCGGCACGCTGACCGCCCGCCGCCTCGACGGGCCGGGCGGCCCGGTCGAGGTGGCCTGTGCGACGAAACGCCCGTTCGAGGCGCCCTAGCGCCTCAGCCGTTCAGCGCGCGTCGGCGACCGCACGCTTGCTGAGATCGGGCACGGGCCCCAGCACGTCGAACTTGAGCGAAATCCCGCTCGGGTTCACCTGGTGCGGCACGCAGTTCATGCGGCTGACGAGGTCGCGCGTCGTGAACATCGGCAGGAGCTCCCGCGAGAACTGCTCGACGAGCTCGCAGTCCCCGCTTTGCAGGTCGCGCGGCGAGTTGGTGTGCCACTCGACCGTGCGCCACGCACCGACGCCGGGCTCGGGCGGCTCCTCGACCTTCTTGCCCTTGGGCTGTGCCGGCGGCGGCGCGCCGGTCGGGACGAAGGTGTAGAACGTGAGGCGCGCCGTCGCGATCCGGTCCGGCATGCCGGCCGGCGCCGCGCAGGTCGGCGTGACCTTGAAGCCCGGCCGGGCGCCGGCGAGCTTCAGCATCAGGGACAGTTTCTCCTCGAGCCCTTCGCAGGAGTAACGCGAGGTGAATCCCATGAAGCTGAACGTGTCTTCGTGCTTTTGCCAGGCGCCATCGACCGGCGGGTCGCCGGCGTAGGCGGTACCGGCGAGCACGAGGCCGGTCAGGACGAGGAGCGGGGCGGTGAGGCGCGGCATGGCAGTTCTCCGTGGCGGCGACGTTCAGTTAAGTGGACAGAGGGTCGCACCGACAGTTCCGGCGGGGGCGCGCTCCCGAACGCTATAATGGACCGGGACTCGCCCATGCACCCAGCCCCCCCTTTTCACCTGCAGCGCTTCATCGAGGAGCACCGGGCCGAGCTTCGGCCGCCCGTGGCCAATCGGCAGGTATTTCCGGCCGGGGACTTCGTAATCATGATCGTCGGGGGTCCCAACGCCCGGACCGACTACCACGTTGACCCGGGGGCTGAGTTTTTTTACCAGCTCGAGGGCACGCTGACCCTGAAGACCATGCAGGACGGCGCCCCGGTCGACTACCGGATCGGGCCGGGCGAGGTGTTCCTGCTGCCCCCCCTCGTGCCGCATTCGCCCCAGCGCCCGGCGGGCTCCGTGGGGCTCGTCGTGGAACGGCACCGCGACGCCTCCGAACTCGATGGCTTCCAGTGGTACTGCGCGCACTGCAACGCCCTCCTCTACGAGGAATTCTTCGCGCTCACCGACATCGAGCGGCAGTTCCCGCCGATCTTCGAGCGCTTCTACGCCGACCCCGTGCGCGCGACCTGCCGGGCATGCGGAACCCGGCTCGCGCGCCCCCGACCGGCCGGCAGCGCATGACCGAAGTGCTCCTCTCGGTCGCGGGTCGCCGCTTCGCGGCGGACCTCTCGGACCCCTTGTCGATCGCCATGCCGCTCGACTTCGACGGCGTGCAGCCGAATCATTTCGGCGCGCCGCGCGCGCACGCGCACCCCCTCGCCGAGGACGGCTTCGTCGGCGACGTGCGCGCCGGTGGCACCGTCAACTGCGAGGTCCTTGAACTCGTCCCCCACTGCAACGGCACCCATACCGAATGCATCGGTCACATCACCACCGACCGTATCGCCGTGCACGAGGTGCTGAAGGGCGGACTGCACGTCGCGCGGCTCGTGTCGATCCGCACGGCGCCCGCGGCGGCGGCGGGCGAGACCGCGGATCCGCTCGCGGCCGCCGATGAGCCGGTCGTGACGGCGCGCGCGCTCGAGGAGGCGCTCCTGCCCTTCGCAGGCACCGCCGAGGCTCTCGTGATCCGTACGCTACCGAACGACGCCACCAAGCTCGCGCGGCGCTATCAGGGCGCGGCACCGGCACCCTACCTCACGGTCGAGGCCGCCCGGCTCCTCGTGCGGCACGACGTCCGTCATCTCGTCGTCGACCTGCCCTCGATCGACCGCGCGATGGATCGCGGCCGGCTCGCGGCGCACCGGATTTTCTGGGGATTGCCGGAGGGCGCGCAGCGCGCGCACGACGCAACGCGCCGCGAGTCGACGATCACCGAGCTTGCGTGGATCGCACCGACCATCAGGGACGGCTGGTACCTGCTCGACTTGCAGCTGCCCGCGTTCATGAGCGATGCCGCCCCGAGCCGCCCGCTCCTCTACCCGGCCCGCGTCCATGAGTGAGCCGGCTCGCTCGGAGTCGGCCGCGGCGCTCGATGCCGCCGATCCGCTCGCGCAATTTCGCGCGCGCTTTCGCCTGCCGCAGGATGCGAAGGGACGCCCGGCGATCTACCTCTGCGGCCATTCGCTCGGCCCGATGCCGGCCGATGCCGAGCGCGAAGTCGCAAGCGTGCTCGGCGAGTGGGCGCGGCAGGGCGTGCTCGGCCACCACGCGGGTCCCGCGCCCTGGCTCGACTACCACGCGAAGTTCGCAGCGCCGCTCGCGCGCCTGGTCGGCGCGGAGACGTCCGAAGTCGTCGCGATGAACACGCTCACGGTCAACCTGCACCTGATGCTCGCGAGCTTCTACCGGCCGAGCGCGACGCGCCGCCGCATCCTCCTCGAGGCCGGCGCCTTTCCCTCGGACCGCCACGCGCTCGCCTCGCAGGTCGCCTGGCACGGCCACGATCCGGCCGACTCGCTGATCGAGGTCGCGCCGCGCGCCGGCGCGGAGCTGCTCGCGACCGAGGATGTGATCGCGGCGATCGAGCGGGCGGGCGAGTCGCTTGCGCTCGTGCTGCTGCCGGGCGTCCAGTACCGCACGGGCCAGGTGCTCGACATCGCGGCCATCACCGGCGCCGCGCGCCGCGCCGGTGCCGCCGTCGGCTGGGACCTCGCGCACGCGATCGGCAACGTGCCGCTGAGCCTGCACGACTCGGGCGCCGACTTTGCGGTGTGGTGCTCGTACAAGTATCTGTGCGGCGGTCCGGGTGCCGTCGCGGGCGCCTTTGTCCACGCCCGGCACGCGCGCGAGGCAGGGCTCCCCCGCCTCGCCGGCTGGTGGGGACACGACCCGAGGACGCGATTCGACATGGGCCCCGACTTCGTACCGATGCCGGGCGCCGAGGGCTGGCAGCTCTCGAATCCGCCCGTGCTCGGGCTCGCGCCGCTCGCGGCGGCACTCGCGCTCTTCGATGCGGCGACGCCGGCGCGCCTGCGCGCGAAGTCGCTCGCGCTCTCGGCGCGGCTGCGCGCGGCCATCGAGGCGCGTCTCGCCGGGCGCATCGAGGTGCTGACGCCGCGCGCGGACGCCGCCCACGGCGCGCAGCTGTCCGTGCGGCTCAAGGGTCCCGCCGCGCGCGGCCGCGCGGTGTTCGAGGCACTCGGCGCCGCCGGCATCGTCGGTGACTGGCGCGAGCCCGACGTGATCCGGCTCGCGCCGGCGCCGCTCTACAACACCTTTGCCGAAGTCGACGCCGCCGCCGATGTCCTCACCACCGCGGTGCTGTCATCGTGACGCGCCCCGTCACGATCCTGGGCGCGGGCTGCACGGGGCCGCTCCTCGCGGCGCTGCTCGCGGACCGGGGGTACCCGGTGCGGATCTTCGAGCGCCGCCCGGATGCGCGGCGCGTCGTGCAGAGCAGCGGCCGCTCGATCAACCTCGCCCTCGCGGCGCGCGGGCTCGCCGGGCTCGAGCGCGCGGGACTCATGGACGCGATCCGCCCGCTCCTCGTGCCGATGCGCGGGCGCATCGTGCACGACCTCGCGGGCGGCACGCGCTTCCTGCCCTACGGCCAGCGGCCGCACGAGCTCCTCTGGTCGGTGCCGCGGCTCGGCCTCAACCACGCGCTCGTCGATGCCGCCGAGGCGCGCGGCGTCGAGTTTCACTTCGAGCACATTGCGCGGCGCGCCGATTTCGACAGCGGCCGCCTCGAGATCGAGGACCTCGCCACGGGCCGGCGCCTCGAGGTGCCGATGAACCCGGTGATCGGCGCGGACGGCTCGGGCTCGACGCTCCGCGGCGCCATGGTCGCCGCGGGCCGCGGTGAGGTCCGCGAGGAGCCGCTCGAGCATCGCTACAAGGAACTCACGATTGCGCCGGACGCGGGCGGCCGGCACGCCTTCGACCCGGGAGCGCTGCACATCTGGCCGCGCGGCGGCTACATGCTGATTGCGCTTCCGAACGTCGATGGCAGCTTCACGGCGACGCTCTTCCTCGCCGCCGAGGGCGGACCCGTCAGCTTCGCGGGCCTGGGCTCGGGCGCAGCGGTCCGCGCGCTCTTCGCCGCCGAGTTTCCCGACGTCCTGCCGCTGGTGCCCGACCTCGAGGCGCAGTTCGCCGAGAACCCGACCGGGCGGATGTCGACGGTGTACGCGGCGCCCTGGCACGTCGGTGGCCAGGCACTCCTCGTCGGCGACGCGGCACACGCGATCGTGCCCTTTCACGGCCAGGGCATGAACTGCGCGTTCGAGGACTGCCGCGTGCTCGATGACCTCCTGTCGCCGGGTCGCGAGTGGGCGGAAGTGTTCCAGCGCTTCGATGAGCTCAGGCGCGAGGACACCGCCGCGATTGCGCGCATGGCGGTCGAGAACTACACCGAGATGCGCGACACCGTGCGCGATCCGCTCTTTGCGCTCCAGAAGGAGCTGTCGCTCGAGCTCGAGCGGCGCCAGCCGCACCGCTTCATCCCGCGCTACTCGATGGTGATGTTCCACGACGAGATCGCCTACGCCGAGGCCGAGCGCCGCGGGCGCCTGCAGAGCGTGCTGCTCGAGGAGGCGACCCGCGGTCGCGGCAGTCTCGGCGACATCGACCTGAACGCGCTCGAGGCAACCGTCGTCAGCCGGCTGACGCCCGTCAGCGCGCCCGCCGTTCGAGGGTGACGAAAGCGTAGCCGTAGGCGTGGCGCGCATCGGCCGGGTGGGCCTCGCGCCGCACCTCGATCCAGTCCTTGCGGTCCCACGCCGGAAAGTGCACGTCGCCCTCGATGTCGGCATCGACCTCGGTCAGGTAGAGGACCGCGGCGCTCGGCAGGCAGAGTCGATAGAGCTCCGCGCCACCGATGACCCGAAGCGCGGGCGCCGCGCCGGCCGCCGCGAGCGCCTCATCGAGCGTGTGCACGACCGTGGCGCCCGGCGCCTCGAATCCGGCGCTGCGCGTCAGCACCAGGTTCGTCCGTCCCGGCAACGGGCGGCCGATGCTCTCCCAGGTCCGCCGCCCCATCAGGATGGGACCCCCGAGGGTCAGGCGCTTGAAGTACCGGAGGTCCTCCGGCAGGTGCCACGGCAGGGCATTTCCGCGGCCGATGACCCCGTTCCGGGCCACCGCAACGACGAGTTCGAGGCTCGGACGCGTGACGGGAGTCACCATTGACATAATGGACGCAAACTGTGATCGGCTCGATGGGCGCCGGACCCGGCTCTTTATATCCTGTCGCCGTCACCCTCGTCAGGCGCCCGGATGGCGCGGTCGACGGTGACGGTTGACCTGGTGATGGTACGGCCGGCGACTGCACTGACGCGGTTACTTGCTCTGCACGCCGCCGCGGAGGAGTTGTTGGCCTCCGCGGCGGCCCTTACCGCAACCCCTTCCCATAGCGATTCGTGCTCGCGGCCTCACCCGCCGGTATGCACGCGCCCGCCCGGCGCACCCGGCGATTGCCGCACTGCGATGCGAGATCGCCTACACTGACTCGCCATGATCCTGCTCCTCGATGTCGGCAACACGCGCGTGAAATGGGCGTGGCTCGAGCACGTGTCGGTCGCCCCTGCGGGCGCCGTTGCGCACGACGCGACCCACCGCAGCTGGCAGCGCGAGATCGAGGCCGATGGCCTCCGGCCCCGGCGCATCGTGGTTGCGAGCGTCGCCGGCCCCTCGTTCCGGGCGGCGCTGACGCTCTGGTCCCGGGACCATTACCGCCTCGAGCCTGAGTTCGTGGCCGCAACCGCCGCGTGCGGCGGCGTCACGAACGCCTACGCGCGCCCCGCCGCGCTTGGCGTCGACCGCTGGCTCGGACTCATTGCCGCCCGGCGCGCTGCACGCCGCCCGACGGTGATCGTGAGCGGCGGCACCGCCGTCACGATCGATACGCTCACCCTCGAGGGCCACCACCGCGGCGGCCTCATCGTGCCTGGCATGCAGATGATGCGCGATGCGCGCGCGCGGTTCGGCAGCGACGATGAGCTCGTGCCGGGCGCGGCGCTCAGGACCGGCGCCGGCGCGACCTCGCCCGACGGCGTGCCCGAGCTCCTCGCCGCCCTCGCCGATCGCTCGATCGATGAGTTCGGCGCGCGCGTCGGTGAGGCACCCCGCGTCGTGCTGACGGGCGGCGATGCGCGCCTGCTCGAGGCGCACCTCGTGCACGCGGCCGAGGTGGTTCCGGATCTCGTCCTTTCGGGGCTCGCGATCATTGCGACGGGAGATGCCGCCCGTGGCTGACCCGATCGACGGAGTGATGCGGCGAATCGAGGCGCGCAGCGCGGAGCTCGTCGCACTCACGCAGGACCTCGTCAGGATCCCGACGGTCAACCCGCCGGGCGATGTGTACCGCGACTGCGCGGAGTATCTCGGTGAGCGCCTGAAGCGCCGCGGCTTTGCGGTCGAGTACGTGCGCGGCCGTGGCGCGCCCGGTGACAGCGATCGCTACCCGCGCGTCAATGTCATCGCGCGGCACGAGGGTCGCGTGCCCGGCCGTTGCGTGCACTTCAACG
>CAYNCY010000087.1:0-10574 GCA_964395195.1 uncultured Steroidobacteraceae bacterium | reverse complement strand
GGTGGACGGCGGGCTCAGGCTGTAATCCCGGGTAGCCAGCGCCTACCCCGGCGCGCGACAATCGCGCCATGCAAAAACACGAACTCAAGGCCCTCATCACGGGCGGTGCCTCCGGTCTGGGCCTCGCCGTTGCGAGGCGCGTGGTGGCCGAGGGCGGGCGCGTCGCCGTGCTCGACATCCAGGATGCGGCGCTCGCCGCCGCCGCCGGCGAACTCGGCGCGAGCGCGACCTTCATCCGCTGTGACGTGACGGACGAGGCGGGCGTGACCGCCGCGGTCGCCGCCGCGCACGCGGCGATGGACGGACTCAACCTCGTCGTCAATTGCGCAGGCGTCGTTGGCGCCGGCAAGCTCCTCGGCAAGGAGGGCCCCATGGCGAGCGCCTTCTTCGCCAAGGTGGTCGGCATCAACCTGATCGGCACCTTCCACGTCGACAAGGCGGCCGCGCACCTGATGCAGAACAACGCGCCGAACGAGGGCGGCGAGCGCGGCCTCATCGTCCACACCGCGTCGGTCGCCGCCTACGAGGGTCAGATCGGCCAGATTGCCTACTCCGCGACCAAGGCCGCGGTGATCGGGCTCGTGCTCCCCATGGCCCGCGAGCTCGCGCGCTTCGGTATCCGCGTGATGGCGATCGCGCCCGGCATCTTCGAGACGCCGATGGTGGCCGGCATGACGCCGGAGCTGCAGAAGTCGCTCGGTGCCCAAGTGCCGTTCCCGTCCCGCCTCGGCCAGCCCGCCGAGTACGCCGACCTCGTCCTTGCGATCGCCGGCAACGCGATGCTGAACGGCGAGACGATCCGCCTGGACGGCGCAATCCGGATGCAGCCCCGCTAACCCTCGCGCCCTTTCGGGCCGAGGCGGCGGCGCGCCATAATGGCGCCCCCGGCCGCTCGGACCCGAACCCTCCCCATGCGACAGCTATTCGTGATTGCGCTCGCGCTCGGCGCGCTTGGCGGTGTGTCCGCGAGTGCGCTGCCGCTCGCGCCCGGCTTCCTCGCGGCGACGCCGGCGACGGCGCTCCCCGCGCAGATCAACGTGGCGGTCGAGTACTACCGGCTGCCGAATGGCCTCAGGGTGGTGCTGTCGCGCGATGAGTCGGCGCCCACCACCACCATCGCGATGTACTACCACATCGGCTTTCGCATCGAGCCGCGCGACCGGACGGGCTTCGCGCACCTTTTCGAGCACCTGATGTTCCAGGAGACCACGAACCTCGCCAAGGGCGAGGCCGACAAGATCGTCGCCGGCAACGGCGGCGTCGCGAACGGCTCGACGCGCTTTGACTACACGAACTACTTCCAGGTGGTGCCGAGCAACGTCACGGAGCCGGTTCTCTGGGTCGAGGCCGAGCGCATGCGCGGGCTTGCGCTCAGCGAGTCGAGCCTCCAAAACCAGAAGGACGTCGTGAAGAACGAAGTCCGGGTCAACGTGATCAACCGCCCGTACGGCGCGTTTCCGTGGCTCGACCTGCCGCAGCACGCGAACACGAACTGGTACAACGCCCACAACTTCTACGGCGCGCTCGAGGACATCGACGCGGCGACGCTTAAGGATGTACGCGGCTTCTACGACACTTACTACGTGCCATCGAACGCCGTGCTCGTCGTGGCGGGCGACTTCGACCGTACCGCGGTGCGTGCGTGGATCGAGCGCTACTTCGCGCCGCTCCCGACCCGCCCCGAGCCCGCGCGCCCTGACGTCAGCGAGCCACCGCAGCTGAAGGAACGCGTGGCCTCGCGGACCGACCCGCTCGCGCCGCGCCCGGCGCTCGCCTTCGGCTATCACCTCCCCGCGCGCAACACGCCCGAGTGGTACGCATTCGGCCTGATTGACCAGATCCTCCTGCAGGGCGAGGACAGCCGCCTGTGGCGCCGGCTCGTGCAGGAGCGCGGCTACACCGACGGAATCGAAGGTGGCCTCAACCTGCTCGGCAACATGTTCGACTACGAGGGTCCGATGCTGTGGGCAGCCTCGCTCGTGCACGACCCGGGCGCCGCGGACGCGAAGATCATGGCCGACGTCGACGACGTGATCGGTCGCCTGCAGAAGGAGCTCGTGGGACCCCAGGAGCTCGAGCGCGCGATCACCAAGATCCGCTCCTCGCTCTACGATGTCGCCGGGAGCTCCACGCGCTTCGGCCTCGTCGACGTGCTCGCCTGCTTCGCGCTCTTCGACGATGACCCGGCGAAGATCAACCGGATCGAAAGCGAGTTTCGGAAGGTGACGCCGGAGCTCCTGCGCGCAACCGCCCGCAAGTACCTCGTGCCCGCGAATCGCACGCGCGTCGCGCTCCTTGCTGGCAAGTCGACGCCGGGAGCCAGGCCATGAAGCGCGCGAACCTTCTGGTGGCGGTCGGCGCGGCGCTCAGCCTGCTGTCGGTCGCGACGCTCGCGCGCGAGAACCCGCCGGCACCGGGCGCCCCGCGTCCGTTCGTGCTGCCGGCGAAGCGCGACTTCAAGCTTGCCAACGGCATGGCCGTGACCTTCGTGCCCTTCGGCACGATCCCGAAGGCGACACTGGTGCTGACGCTGAGGACCGGCAACATCGCCGATGGCGGCAAGACGGGACTCGCCGACCTCACGACCGAGCTCCTCAAGGAAGGAGCCGGCTCGCGCGATGGCGCCGCGCTCGCCGAGTACACCGCCGAGATGGGAGGCGCGCTCGAGGCATCGGCGTCGCCCGACCAGACGACGGTGTCGCTCGATGTGCTCGCCGAACGCGCGGCCGAAGCGGTCGGCGTGATTGCCGACGTCGTGCGCCGCCCGCGCTTGCCAGCGCAGGAACTTGCGCGCCTCAAATCGAACCTCGTGCGCCAGGTCGCGATCCAGCGCTCGCAGGCGCAGGGCATCGCCGGGGAAGCCTACTCGCGGCTCCTCTGGGGCGACCATCCGTACGGCCACGAGCTGCCGACCGAAGCCGAGATCGCCTCGATCGGCATCGAGGACATCAGGGGTTTCGTCGCACACGAGCTCGGCGCCGCGCGCGCGCACCTCTACGTTGCCGGCCGCTTCGACGCCGCCGCGGTCGAGAAGGCGTTGCACGCGCGCTTCGACGACTGGCCGGCGGGTGAGGCTCCGGCCGCACGCCCGGCGACCGGCTCGCGCGTGCGCATCGTCAAGCTGATCGACCGGCCGGGCGCGGCGCAATCGACGATCCTGCTCGGCCTCCCGGTCCCGGGACCGGCGGCGAAGGACTTCACGCACCTCTCGGTCGCGAACGTGCTCTTCGGCGGGTCGCTGATGTCGAGGCTCGACCAGAACCTGCGCGAGGCGAAGGGCTGGACGTACGGCGCCTTCAGCACGATCTCGCCATTTGCGGGCGGCGTTGCGTCCTGGACGCTGTCGACGGACGTGAATGCACCGGACACCGCGCCCGCGATCGCCGAGATCTTCAAGGAGATCGAGCGGCTGCGCAGCGAGCCGCCCCCGGCCGATGAACTCCTCGCGATCCAAAACTACCGCTCCGGCCTCTTCGTGATCGGCGCCTCGAGCCGGTCGGGCCTCCTCGGCCAGCTCGCGTTCATCGATCAGCAGGGCCTGCCAGATGACTGGCTCAGCAACTACGTCGCGCGCATTCACGCAGTGACGCCGGCCCAGGTGCGCGCCGCGGCCGCGGAGTTCCTCGACCCCAAGGCGATGACGCTCGTCGTCGTCGCCGACCTCAGCAAGTTCAAGAGCGCCATCGAAGCGCTGCCCGCGCTCAAGGGCGCGACCTTCGAGTAACGCCTTTCCGTCCCGTTGGGATCCCCCGCACGAGTTGACCGCCATGACCGAATCGAACATCGAACGCGACCAGATGGAATACGACGTAATCATCGTCGGCGCAGGCCCGGCGGGTCTTTCCTGCGCGATCAAGTTGAAGCAGCTGAAGCCTGACCTCAACGTCTGCGTGCTCGAAAAAGGCGCCGCGGTCGGCGCGCACTCGCTCTCGGGCTGCGTGATGGAGCCCGGGCCCCTCGATGAGCTCCTGCCCGACTGGCGCAAGTCCCCGCCCGGCATCTGCGTGCCGGCGACGCGTGATGAGTTCAGCATCCTCACGGAAAAGCGCGCGATCCGGTTCCTGACGCCGCCGCAGATGCACAACCACGGCAACTTCATCATCTCGCTCGGCATGCTGACGCCGCTCCTCGCGCAGCGCGCCGAGGCGCTCGGCGTCGACATCTTCGCCGGCTTCGCCGCTGCGAAGGCGCTCTTCGACGAGGCGGGCGCGGTTGCCGGTGTGCAGATCGGGGACATGGGCATCGACAAGAACGGCGAGCCGGGCCCCAACTTCGCGGCGGGCCCCGAAGTGCGCGCCAAGCTGACGGTGTTCTCCGAGGGCGCACGCGGCAGCGTCACGAAGACGCTCGTCGCCCGCTACAAGCTCGATGCCAACTCCTGCCCGCAGACGTATGGCCTTGGCATCAAGGAGCTGTGGCAGCTGCCCGAGGGCCGGGTCGAGCCCGGCCTCATCCAGCACTCGGTGGGCTGGCCGATGGACAGCCACACGTACGGCGGCAGCTTCCTCTATCACCTCGACCAGAACCGCGTGTACGTCGGCTACGTCGCTGGCCTCGACTACAAGGACCCGCGCTTCCGGCCCTTCGAGGCGTTCCAGCAGTTCAAGAACCACCCCTCCGTGAAGCCGTTGCTCGAGGGCGGCGAGCTCGTCAGCTACGGCGCGCGCACGATCGCCGCCGGCGGCTGGCAGTCACTGCCGCGCCTCGAGATGCCGGGCGCGCTCCTCGCCGGTGATTCGGGTGGCCTCGTGAACCTCCCGAAGATCAAGGGCGTGCACCAGGCGATCCGCTCGGGCACGCTCGCGGCACAGCACATCGTCGAGCACGGCGACAGCAAGGGCTTCGATGCCCGCTGGCGCGCCTCGCCGGGCGGCCAGGAGCTCAAGAAGGTCCGGAACATCAAGCCCGCCTTCAAGCGCGGCCTCTGGTTCGGCCTCGTCAACGGCGGCTTCGAGACCGTGACCGCCGGCCTCGCGCCGTGGACGCTCAAGAACAAGGCCGACTTCACGCAGCTGAAGCACCTCGATGAGTACGTCTCGCCCGATCGTCACTGGCAGGCGGAGCGGGAGTTGAAGCCGCGCGACCGGCTCGCGGCCGTTTACTTCGCGAGCACGACGCACGACGAGAGCCAGCCGGCGCATCTCAAGGTCAGCGACACGACGATCTGCGCGACCAAGTGCGTGACCGAGTTCGGCAATCCCTGCCAGAACTTCTGTCCCGCGAGCGTCTACGAGATGGTCGACGACGGTGGCGGCGGAAAGAAACTGCAGATCAATGCCGCGAACTGCGTGCACTGCAAGGCGTGCGACATCAAGGATCCGTACGGCATCATCACCTGGACCACGCCGGAAGGCGGCTCGGGCCCGAACTACCCGAACCTGTGAGGCGCCGCTAGCCACCCTGGCGGCGAGCGGTCACCTCGATCTCGATGCGCATGCGCGGATCCGCGAGCCCGGCCGAAAGCATCGTGGCCGCTGGTCGCACGTCACCGAAATGCTTGCGCAGGACCGGCCAGCATTCCGGGAACTCGGCGGCGTTCGGCAGAATGTAGTGGACGCGCACGACGTCCTTGAGGCTCGAGTTCGCCTCGGCGAGTGCGGTGGCAATGTTCTTGAAGCACTGCTCCGTCTGGGCGATGAGTCCTTCAGGGATCGACATCGTCGCGTAGTCAAAACCCGTCGTGCCCGACACGAAAATCCAGTCGCCGTCGACCACCGCGCGCGAGTAAGCGATGTCGCGCTCGAACGTTGAACCCGACCCGATGAGCTTACGCATCGACGACTCTCCTGCGCCTCGTAAACCTGCCGGCGCGCGAACCACCGCGCGACGACGACGAACCCGATTCTAACGCGTCCGGCCGGTCGGCTGGCGCAGCGCCTCCATGCCGCGGAACTCGACGAACTGCGTGATGGTCGCCCACAGATAGTCGCCGAACACGAACGGCGTGAAGGCATCGGCCGCATCGCCCGGCAGCGGGCTGATGAGCGCATCCGCGCGCGCCTCGTGGAAGTAGGCGATGGAGTGGCGTTCGGCGCCGGCGCCGATTACCCGATGCTCGGTCGCGCGGATGCGACCACCCGACCAGCGTTCGAGCACGCGGCCGAAGTTGATCGCGAGCGTGCCCTCCTCGGGCGGCACGTCGAGCCAGGAGCCGTCGAGATGACGCGCCTGCAGTCCCGCGACGCCGTCCTGCGCGAGCACCGTGAGAAACCCCGAGTCGACGTGCGGCGCGCCGGTCACGTAGCGACGCTCCCCCGCGTGCAACTGCCAGAGTCCGGCGTCCGTGCAGCTCGCGAGTTCCTCGGCCGAGCGGACGGGATAGCGCAGGAGTCGCAACGTCGAGAGGCCGCCCGCGAACGCCGCATCGAAGAAGTGCTCCTCGAGCTCGAGGCCGCGCGCGAGCGAGCGCATCAGTGCCCGGGAGAGCGACTCCATCCCGCGGTAGTACCGAACGACGGCTTCACGCCAGCCGGGCAACGCCGCCTCCGGCGGCAACGGCGTCGCCTCCCGAAGCGGATCCCCGCCCACGACGACCGCCGCGCCGTAAGCGACGTCCGCGCCCATGTCGATGCCTTCCTTGCTCGTCAGGTTGCCGGGCTGGAGCGGAAAAAAGCCGCGGTAAACGTTGCGGTGCGTCGGGTCGAACTTCTGCCGCCAGAGCGCCCGCGTGACGCCGGGCGCCGCGGCGAAGAGCGCGAGCAGCCGCGCACGTTCGAGGCGCCCGACGGGCACCTCCGCCGGAACACCTGCGATGAGCACGAAGCCGGCAGTGCGCGCGGCGGCGTTGAGCGCGGCGTCCGTGGCGGCGCGCGCCTCGGTGCGCCCCCCGAAGAGCGACGTCGCATCGAGACGAGGGATGCGCGCCGGCACCGACAGGCCCCGTGTTCCCGGACTCGCCTAAGAGCGCGCGCTGCGCTCGCGCGCGCCCGGACGAGGTCGACACCAGCGCGTGCGCGCAGACTCGCGGTAGGTCTCGGCAAGCCCCTCGAACACGAAGCGCGCCGTCGTCCGCCGCTCGAACTCTGGAACGCGTGCCAGCCAGCGCGGCAACGAATCGGCAAGCTGGATCCAGCGCCTGACCTCCTCATCGAGGTGCGGGACCTCGAACTCACCGTCCGTGTGCCCGGCGGCGAGGACGTTACGCGCAAGCGTCGCCAGCATCGTCCGGTGCCTGCGCACGCGATTCGAGACGGCCTCAGGCAGTCCGGTCAGGTCGAGCAGCGCGAGCGACCGTCCCCATTCGCTCGCGA
Organism: uncultured Steroidobacteraceae bacterium; assembly: GCA_964395195.1. Taxonomy (GTDB): domain Bacteria; phylum Pseudomonadota; class Gammaproteobacteria; order Steroidobacterales; family Steroidobacteraceae; genus CAIKZZ01. The sequence continues at coordinate 3,324 of CAYNCY010000087.1, read as the reverse complement.
CGAGATCGGCGAAGCCGCGCACGAGCGCGGTCAGCTGCTGATCCGCCGTCTCGCCGGCGGTGACCGCGAGCTTGATCGGCGAGGTCGCGCAATCGAACGCCGCCCGCGCGGAGTGCGCGACGTCGCCGGCCTCGGCAGGACGCTCGATCGACTGCGAAGCTGCGCAGGGCACGCGTGGGCTGCCTACGTGCCGGGCGACACTGCCGCCGCCGGCAGGTCGCCGAGATCGACGAGCATGGCGCCCTCCGGCACGCGGTCACCCTTCGCGAAGTGAAGCCGCGTCACGACGCCCGCGCGCGGCGCGAGTACGGCGTGCTCCATCTTCATGGCCTCGAGAACGAGGAGCGGAGAGCCGGCGGCAACGGTCTCGCCGACGGCAACGTGCACGGCGACGACGGTGCCTGGCAGACGGGCGACGAGCTCGCCGGCGTGGTCGGCCTCGAGTGCATCGACGTGGCGCGGATCGATAATCGCAACGTCGATGCGTTCCGCGCCACGCCAGAGCGCGAGGCGGTCACCCGACCGCACAACGTCGAATTCGCGCCGGCTCGTCGCACTCGTCAGCGTGAGCGAGCGCGCGCCGAACTCGACGTCGTACAGGGCGTCGCTGCCGGCCGCGCGGACGCGCCAGCCGCCCGCCTCGCGCACGACCGCGGCCGGGTAATCGGTGTCGCCGACCCGGAGGAGCCACGACTGCTCGGCGGGGAGGTTCAACCGAAACGCATCGCGCGCGGCCCACGGGGACGGCTTCCCCGCGGCCGACGCATCGGCGAGCCCCACGATCGCGAGCGCACTCGCGGCGATCTCCTCCGCTGCCGGCGTCGCGCGCGGCACGAGGGTCTCGGCATGCGCGGCGGCAAATCCGGTGCTGAGGCTGGCCGCCTGGAATGCCGGCACCTCGAGCGCACGCGCGAGCCAGGCGGCGTTGGTCGCGACACCCACGATACGCAGCGCCGCGAGTCCGCGCGCGAGTGCGCCGAGCGCCGCGTCCCGATCTCTACCCGTACCGATGACCTTGCCCAGCAGCGAGTCGTACTGACTCGGCACCTCATCGCCCTCATCGAAGCCCGCATCGACGCGCACCCCGGCGACGCGCTCGGGCCAGAGGACGTGGGTCAGGCGTCCGGCACTTGGGACGAAACCGCTGGCCGCGTCCTCGGCGCAGACCCGTGCCTCGATCGCGTGGCCGCGGGCAACGATGTCCGACTGCTCGAGCGCGAGCGGTTCGCCCGCCGCGATCCGAAGCTGCCATTCGACGAGGTCGAGGCCGAGTATTTCCTCGGTCACGCAGTGCTCGACCTGCAGGCGCGTGTTCATCTCCATGAACCAGAACTCGCCCTCCGAGTACAGGAACTCGATGGTGCCGGCGTTCACGTAACCGACCGCGCGCGCGACGCTGAGTCCCGCCGCGTGCAGCTTCGCGCGCACGGGCTCGGCGATACCGGGCGCCGGCGCTTCCTCGATCAGCTTCTGGTGCCGCCGCTGCAGCGAGCAGTCGCGGGTCAGCAGGTGCAGCGCCTTGCCGTGCGCATCGCACAGCACCTGCACCTCGACGTGACGCGGCGCCGGCAGGTAGCGCTCGATCAGGAGCCTGGGATCGGCGAATGCGCTCTCGGCGACGCGCCGCGCGCTCACCAGCGCCGCAGCGAGACCGGCGGCGTTCTCGACGATCTGCATGCCCTTGCCGCCACCGCCGCCGCTCGGCTTGATGATGAGCGGGAAGCCGACTTTAAGCGCCTCGGCCTCGAGCTCAGGCAACGTCTGCGCATCGCCGTGATAGCCGGGCAGCACCGGGACGCCGGCGCGGCGCATGGCCTCCTTGGCCGCGCTCTTCGAGCCCATCGCTGCCATCGCGCTCGCCGGGGGACCGACGAACACGAAACCCGCGGCGGCGCACGCGGCCGGGAACTCCGCGCGCTCGGACAGAAATCCGTAGCCGGGGTGAATGGCGTCGGCGCCAGCGCGCCGCGCAACCTCGAGGATGCGTTCGATCGAGAGGTAACTGTCGCGCGGCGGCGCGGCACCCAGGTGCCAGGCCTCGTCGGCGAGACGCACGTGCCGTGCGCCGCGGTCGGCGTCGGAGTAGACCGCGATGGTGCGAATGCCGAGGCGGCGCGCGGTCCGGATCACCCGGCAGGCGATCTCACCGCGATTGGCGATCAGGAGGCGCTTGAACATCAGCCTCTCCACCCGGGCGTGCGACGCGCGAGCGCGGCGCCGATGCCTTCCTGGGCCTCGGCGCCGGCACGCAGTGTCGCGAGAATGGCAGCCGTGCGCGCACCAAGCGCGGGGCCGGGCGCGGCGGCCGCGACCTCGGCGATCAGCGCCTTGGCGGCTGCCAGCGCCTCGGGTCCCCCGAGCCGCACTTCGGCGGCGAGCGCGAGCGCTGCGGGGATGAGCCCGTCGGGCGCGGTGACCTCGTGCACGAGCCCGAGCTCGAGCGCACGCGAAGCCTGAATCGGCTCCGCGCTCAGGAAGTAGCGCCGCGCCTGGCGGACACCAATCGCCTCGATTACGTACGGCGAGATCACGGCGGGCACCAGGCCGAGCTGAACCTCCGGCAGGCGAAAGCGCGCCTCGGTCGAGGCGATCGCGATGTCACAGGCGGCGACGAGGCCGACGCCGCCGCCAAATGCAGGTCCCTGCACGCAGCCGATAACGGGCTGTGGCGACTCGCGCACGGCGCCGAGGAGCGCCGCCAGCGCCTCGGCGTCCGCGACGCTCGCCGCGCGGGGCCCCTGCCCGAGCGTGAGCATGGAAGTCAGGTCCGCACCCGCGCAGAAGCTCGAGCCTGCGCCCGCGATCAGGAGGACGCGCGTCTCGCGCCGCGCCGCGTGGCGGTGAAGCGCGGCGGTGAGCGAGGCGATCAGCGCGCCGTCGAGGGCGTTGCGCTGCGCGGGGCGATTCAGCGTCAGCTGTGCGACGCCGGGCGCGGGGAAGGTCTCGAGGACGAGGTCTTGCATCGTTACATCCGGAAGATGCCGAACTTCGTGTCCGCGACGGGAGCATTCCTGACCGCGGCGAGCGCGAGCGTCAGCACGCGGCGCGTGTCGATCGGGTCGATGACGCCGTCGTCCCAGAGCCGGGCACTCGCGTAGTAGGGGTGCCCCTGCGCCTCGTACTGGCGCCGGATCGGATCGACGAACGCCGCCTCCTCCGCCGCCGTCCAGTCCTTGCCAGATGCGCGCAACTGATCGCGACGGATGGTCGCGAGCACAGTCGCCGCCTGCTCGCCGCCCATGACCGAGGTGCGGGCGGTCGGCCACTGCTGCAACAGGCGCGGGCCATAGGCGCGCCCGCACATCGCATAGTTGCCAGCGCCGT
>CAYNCY010000086.1:0-10588 GCA_964395195.1 uncultured Steroidobacteraceae bacterium | reverse complement strand
GGGCTCAGGTTCGCGGCTGAGAACCTGCCGACGACGGCACTCGCGGCCGACGGCGCCCCGCTTGGCATCGGCGCCGCGGGCCTCCCCGGGCTCGCGGCACGGTCGGCGCGGGATGCCACGGCGTGGCCCGCCTTCCATGCGCGCCTCGGCCGGTTCGCACGCGTGCTGCATCCGCTCCTCGATTCGATCCCGCCGCGCCTCGGCACGGATTCCTGGGACGACAGGCTCGCGTTCGTGAAGCTCGGCTGGCGCGTGCGCACGCTCGGGCGGCGCGACATGCGCGAGTTCCTGCGCATCATTGGCATGAACGCGTATGACCTCTTGACGGACGAGTTCGAGACGCCGCTCCTGAAGGGCGCGCTTGGGCTCGACGCCGTCCTCGGCACGAATTTCGGCCCGCGGGCGCCCGGCACCGTGCTGACGCTCCTGAACCGCCTCGCCGGGGAATCGGCGTCGGGCGCCCTCCCCCTCGCACAGCCGCTCGGCGGCATGGGCGCGGTCACCGGCGCACTCGCCGGTGCCTGCCGCGCGGCCGGCGCCACGATCCGCACGGGCGCGCGCGTCGCCTCGATCCGCGTGGTCGATGACAAGGTCGCGGGCGTCGTCCTCGAATCCGGCGAGACGATCGCTGCGGGCAGCGTCCTCTCGAGCGCCGACGCCAAGACGACGTTCCTGAAGCTCCTCGGCACCGAGCACCTCGACACGGGCTTCGTGCGGCGCGTCGACCACCTGAGGAGCAAGGGACTCGCGGCGAAGCTGCACCTCGCGCTCGACCGGGCGCCCGCGTTTGCGGGCGTCGATGCGCAGGCGCTCGGCGGCCGCCTCCTGATCGCGCCCTCGCTCGACTACATCGAGCGCGCGTGGAACCACTCCAAGTACGGCGAGTGCTCCCGGGCGCCGACGCTCGAGATCACCGTTCCCACCATCAACGATGCCGCGCTCGCGCCGGCCGGCCGCCACGTGCTGTCGGCGGTCGTGCAGTACCTGCCCTACGAGCCGAAGGGCGGCTGGGCCGCGGCGCGGGCGGGCTGCCTCGAGGCCATCCTCGCGACGCTCGAGGCGCATGCGCCGGGCCTCAGCGCCTCGGTGACCGCGAGCGAGCTCCTGACACCGGCCGACCTCGAGCGCGAGTTCGGCATGAGCGGCGGGCACTGGCACCACGGCGAGCTCGCCTTCGATCAGTTCTACATGGTCCGGCCGGTGCCGGGAGTCGCGCAGTACCGCGCGCCCGTCGCGGGCCTGTACCTCTGCGGCGCCAGTGCCCACCCCGGCGGCGGCGTCATGGGCCTCGCCGGGCGCAACGCCGCCCGCGCCTTCATCAAGGGAGCCGCCTGACATGCCGCCGAGCGACGCACCGGCCCCGCACTTCAGGAAGCCGCTCCTCGAGACGCCGTTCCATGCCCGGGCGCGCGAGATCTCGCAGGTCGACCAGTTCGTGGCGTGGGCGGGCTACACCACGGTCGACGTGTTCACGAGCGTCGAGCAGGAATACTTCGCGATCCGTAACGCCGCGACGCTCTACGACCTGACTCCGATGGTCAAGTACCGGATCGCGGGGCCTCAGTCGCTCGAGTTCCTGAATCGCCTGGTGACGCGTGACCTGCGCAAGCTCAAGGTCGGGCGCGTCAGCTACGTCGTCTGGTGCAACGACCGCGGCCACATCATCGACGACGGCACGATCTTCCGGTTGGGGCCGACGGAGTTCCGGCTCTGCACCGCCGAGCGCCAGCTCGACTGGCTGCTCGATTCCGCGCTCGGCTTCGACGTCGAGATTGCCGAGGTCACGACCGACATCGCCGCCCTCGCCGTGCAGGGCCCGACCTCGTGCTACGTGCTGAAGCGCTTCGGTCTCGAGGGTGTCGAGCGCCTCAAGGTGTTCGAGATCGGCGAGTTCACCGTGCGCGGACGCCCGCTCACGGTCTCCCGCACCGGCTTCACGGGTGACCTCGGCTACGAGCTCTGGATGCGTCCCGCCGATGCGCTCGCCATCTGGGACGAATTGATGGCGGCGGGCAAGACCCGCGGCATCCGGGCCATCGGCTCCCAGGCGCTCAACATGGCCCGCATCGAGGCGGGCTTCCTGATGCCGAACATCGACTTCGTGAACGCCGAGCACACGGTCAGGATGGGTCGCGATCGCTCGCCGCTCGAGCTCGGGCTCGACTGGCTGGTCGAGTTCGACAAGCCCCATTTCAATGGTCGGCGGGCGCTCCTCGCCGAGCGCGCCCGCGGGCCCGCCCGCCGCCTCGTCGGGCTCGACGTCGAGGGCAACAAGCCCGCGCTCAACGCCCTCCTCTACGCCGAGGAGGCCGGGCGCCGCGAGGTCGGGAGCGTCACTTCCGCGCTCTGGTCGCCGACCTGCAAGCGCAACATCGCGCTCGCGATCGTCGAGGCCCCCCATTTCGCCCTCGGCACGGCCCTGTGGGCGGACATCTACCTGCACCGGGAGCTGGTCTGGGAGCGACGCATGGCCAAGTGCACCGTGGTCGATAAACCTTTCTTTGCACCCGAGCGACGGCGCGCGACGCCGCCCGCCGACCGGTAAGCCAAGTGCGTGACGCGTCACACACGGGTCGGTTAGGCTCAACAGGACGGCGCCAAACACCGCCCGCCACGACGCGAGGACCCGGGTGATCTCGACTCAACGCCAGACGCTCCCCGACCGGCCTTGGCTCGATCCGGCCGCAAAGCCGCAGATCGTGCTCGAGGGTGTCGGCAAGACGTACGGCGAGTTCACGGCCGTCGGCAGCGTCGACCTCTCGATCCACAAGGGCGAGATGTTTGCGCTCGTGGGGGCCTCCGGTTGCGGCAAGACGACGCTGCTTCGGATGCTCGCCGGATTCGTGACGCCGACGTCCGGCCGGATCACGATCGACGACGTCGACATGACGAACGTGCCGCCGTACGAGCGGCCGGTCAACATGATGTTCCAGTCGTATGCACTTTTTCCGCACATGACGGTCGACGAGAACGTCGGCTACGGCTTGAGGCGCATGAAGCTCGATGCGCCGACGCGCGCCAAGCGCGTCGCCGAGGCACTCGAGATGGTCCAGCTCGGTGCGCTCGGCAAGCGGAAGCCGCACCAGCTCTCGGGCGGCCAGCGCCAGCGCGTCGCGCTCGCGCGCGCACTGATCCGCCGCCCGAAGGTGCTGCTGCTCGATGAACCCCTGAGCGCGCTCGACAAGAAGCTGCGCGAGAGCACGCAGTTCGAGCTCATGGACCTGCAGTACGAGGTCGGCATCACGTTCATCGTCGTCACCCACGACCAGGACGAGGCAATGGCGCTCGCGAGCCGGATCGCCGTCATGGATCGCGGCGCCGTGGTCCAGGTCGGCATGCCGGCCGAGGTCTACGAGGCGCCGAAGACGCGCTTCGTCGCCGATTTCTTCGGGACCGCGAACCTGCTCGAGGGCACGGTCTCGGCCTGCCGTCCCGGCACCGTCACCGTGATGAGCGCCGAGTGCGGCAGCGAACTCATTGTCGAGGATGGCGGCGCGGTCAGCGTCGGCCAAAAGGTTTGCGTGGCGCTGCGCCCCGAGAAGGTGCGGCTCAGCAAGCAGCCGCCGACCGAGCCCGGGGTCAATCACCTCAAAGGCGTCGTCTGGCAGCTCGGTTACCTCGGTAACCGCTCGACGTACCAGATCAAGACCGCGAGCGGCAAGGTGGTCACCGCCTTTGCCCAGAACGACCGGCGCACGATCGAGTGGCGCATCGACTGGAATGACGAGGTGTACCTCAGCTGGGACACCAACGCAGCGGTACTGCTGCACGCGTAGGGAATCCTGAAGTGGCCGGCGCCGCCCGGTGCGGCGCCGATTCGACGAATACTCAAGTCCGGGGGATTAAGGCCATGTCGACCAAGAACCGCATCCGTTTGAGCCGAGACCGATGGTTGTTCGCGGGCGCCTGCGCCGGCGGCCTGCTCTTGACCGCCGCTGCGTCCGCCCAGCAAACGACGGGCGGCGTCCTCGAGGACGTCGTCGTGACCGCGACCCGCCACGAGGAGTCGCTCAGCAAGGTGCCCATCAGCGTCACGGCGCTGAGCCAGGAGACCCTGGACCTCAAGGGCATCAAGGACTTCCAGGACATCGTCCGCTTCACGCCGGGTGTCAGCATCGACAACTCGGGCACCAACGCGATCTCGATCCGCGGCATCTCCTCCTCGGGCGGCGCCGGTACGACCGGCATCTACATCGACGACACGCCGATCCAGATGCGCGCGCTCGGCTTCAACCCGGACGACACGCTGCCGAAGACCTTCGACCTCGACCGCATCGAGGTGCTGCGCGGACCGCAGGGCACGCTGTTCGGATCGGGCTCGGAGGGCGGCACGGTCCGCTACATCATGACGCAGCCGAGCGTCACCAAGGAGTCGACCTACGCCCGCGGCGAGGTCTCCTTCACGCGCGGCGGCGAGCCGAGCTACGAAGTCGGCGTCGCGCACGGCGGCCCGCTGATCGACAACGTACTCGGCTTCCGGGCGAGTGTCTGGTACCGCTACGACGGCGGCTGGATCGACCGCGTCGACCCGACCACCGACCAGGTGACCGACAAGAACGCCAACCACGCCAACACGATGGCCGCGCGGCTCGCGTTCCTGTGGAAGCCCAACGACAACATCTCGATCACGCCGAGCGTGATGTACCAGAACTCGCGCAAGCACGATGAGTCGACCTACTGGCCGGCGTACTCGAGCCCCGGCCAGTTCAACAACGCGACACCCGAGCGCCAGCCGGTGCCGGACGAGTACTACCTGCCGGCCCTCAAGATCGAGGCGACGATCGGGAAGACCAAGCTCGTCTCGAACACCTCGTACTACCACCGCAAGGAACAGACCGCCTACCAGGGGTCGGCCTACGACTTCGCGTTCTACCAGAGCCAGATGTCGCTGATCGGCACCTGCGGACCGGCGCAGACGGCACCGCCGTGCTCGTGGTACCCGCTGATCGACGTCAATGGCATCCACCTGCCGCCCGGCTTCCAGGGCTACGCGACGCCGAACACGATCACGAACCAGCAGCAGACGGTGACGCAGGAACTCAGGCTGCAGTCGGACGACCCGGCGAGCGCCTGGACCTGGACGGTCGGTGCGTTCTGGACGGTCTCGAAGGAACGCAGCGTCGAGGAACTCAGGGACGCGCAGATGATCCCGTTTTGGGAGACGCTGTTCGGGATCGATCCGCAGGACTACTTCGGGCCCTACTACAGCTGCAACGGCGCCGGCACGCCAGGCCAGACGCTGCCCGACTGCGACAACTACCTGAACGACAACACCGTCCACGACCACCAGGTCGCGGGATTCGGCGAGGTCACCTACTCGTTCACCGATCAGTGGAAAGGCACGCTCGGCGGGCGCTTCGCGAAGTCGTCCTTCGCGCTCTCGCACCACGGCGACGGGCTCCTCAATTACGGGCCGGACTACGCCTCCGCCGCGCAGAGCGAGAACTCCTTCACGCCGAAGGTCGGCCTCTCGTTCCAGGCGACGCCGAACGACCTCTACTACTTCACCTACGCGAAGGGCTTCCGGCCGGGCGGCGGCAACGCGCCACTCCCCGATTACTGCAGCGGCTTCAATGGCCTCGCGCAGACGGGCTACGCGGACGGTGCGCCGCTGACCTACAAGTCGGACACGACGCAGAGCTACGAATTCGGAGCCAAGAACAACTTCAGCAACCGCGTCAAGATCGCGAGCAGCATCTACTACATCAAGTGGAACAACATCCAGCAGAGCGTGTACGTGCCGTACAACTGCGGGCTGCAGTTCACGGACAACCTGGGTCAGGCCGTCGCCAAGGGCTTCGACGTCCAGGCGGAGATGGTGCTCGGGGGCGGCTTCTCGATGGACGCGGCGCTCGGCTACACGAGCGCGCGGTACACGAAGTCGACGATCCTGAAGGGCCTGGTTCCCGACCCGAACGACCCGGACCCGACCAACCCGACGCTGCCGCCGATCCCGGTCAACGTGACGCTCGCCAACAACGGCGATGCGATCTCCGGTGAAGCGGCGATCGACGGCGGCCCCGGCACGAACCCGCCGTGGACGGCCTCGGTGGGCCTGCAGTACAACTGGAATGCGGCCGGGCACGATGCGTTCGCGCGCTTCGACTACGAGTACACCAGCCGCAACCACTGGCTCGCGACGGTTCAGGACCCGGTGACGACGCAGTACAGCCCGTACACCTACCCGCTCTCCTCGACGTCGTTTGCCTCGCTCCGTGGCGGCCTCAACGTCGGAGACGTGCAGGTCGCGCTGTTCATCGACAACCTGTTCGATTCGCGCACGATCACGAACTACCAGCTGTCGCAGCTCGATAACAACAACCCGGCCGGCTCGCCGGCGCCGCAGCAGAACTCCTACACGTTCCGCCCGCGGACCATCGGCATCACGGTGACGTACCGCCACTAGCGGGACGCGACCCGGCCGGGCCTTCGGGTCCGGCCGGGATTCGTCAAGAGGCGGTCAGATCACTTGGCGAGTTGCCGGCAGTAGAAAGTTCGTCGGCCCGCATTCTCAATCAGAAATGGAGGCGTCGTGAAATATCACACCGCCAGCTTTGCGCTCCTGGTCGCTGCCCTGGCGTTCTATCTCGTCGGGATATCTCGGGCCGCTACCTGGGCAGTTGCAGTCGCAGCTGTTCTTGAGGCGACTTTCTGGATGCGGCTCGTCGGCTCCCGGCGGCGCACTGGGGCGCGACGCAACACATAGTGAGCGTCCAAGGACGGGACCAGCGCCACGGAGTACGTGGATCGCGAACACTCTACCGATCGCTACTCCAGTTTTTCTGAGGCCGGATCCTAGATAAAGTCGTACAGATCGGTTTCCGTGAGCAGATAGGAAACTTCCTTCCAAGCGACGCCCCACGTCGACGTATTGGGGGTCGCATCATCGTGTGCCAGGCACACCCGGACGAGCCCATCGTCTTCGACCGTCACGAACCGCCGCGTGCGGTCCGATTTCAGCGTCGCCAGGGTGTCGAGATCTAGAGGCTGGCGCAGAAGCGCCGGATGCGGCGCGCGGACTCGAGGAGCGAGGCCTCGTCGGTCGCAAAACACACGCGCACGAAGCCCGCGGTCTCGCGCCCGAACACGGCGCCGTCGAGAACCGAGACGCGCTCGGCCTCGTAGAGCCCCTCGACGAAGCGACCGGCCGAGAGGCCCGATGAGCGCACGTCGAGCAGCATGAACATTCCGGCGTCCGGCAGGAGCGGCCGGGCCGCCTCGAGTCCCTCGAGCGCCTGGTAAAAGGCATCTCGCCGCGCGCGGCAGAACGTTCGCACCTCGGCCTCGGCCTCGTGGCGAATGTTCACCGCCACGAGCGCCGCCTCCTGGATGAAGCCCGGGAGTCCGTAGATCATGCACTGCGCGAGCAAGTCCGCATGCTCGACGAAGCGCGCGGGTCCGATCACCCAGCCGCAGCGCCAGCCGGTCATCGCGTGCGTCTTCGAGAGGCTCGACACCGTCAGCACCTGGTCGGGCAACCTCGCGCCGAGGCTCGGGATGCGACCGTCGGGCGCCGTACCCGAATAGACCTCGTCCGAGACCACCCACAGGGAGTGGCGTTTCGCGATCGCCGCGATGCGCTCGACTTCGCTTTGCGTGAGCACCACGCCGCTCGGGTTGCTGGGCGTCGCCAGGAACACCGCGCGCGTCTTCGGAGTGATCGCGGCCTCGAAGGCGTCGAGATCGGGGTGGAAACCGCGGTTGGCGGGCGCCGCCACCCGCACGAGCGTCGCGCCCGAGGCGCGCAGCGTCGCGGGGTAGGTGGCATACATCGGGTCGAAGGTGATCACCTCATCGCCCGGCCCGGTGATGACCTGCGCCGAGACGAAGAGGCCGTTCTGCGCACCGTTCAGGAAGATCACGTTGTCGGCGCCGACCTGCTGGCCCGTGCGCTCGACGTGTGCCGCCGCGATCGCCTCGCGCAGCGGCAGGCGCCCGCCGCTCTCGGTGTAGTGTGTGTCGTGCGCGTGGAGGCGCTCGATCGCCTTGTCGACGACGGGCGCGGGTGTGTCGAGGTCGGGATCGCCGACGCTGAGCACGATCACGTCCTCCCCGGCGGCTTGCGCGGCGCGTGCGCGCCAGTGCAGCGCCCACGGGTCCGAGCCGTCGTGGGCGATGCGCTCGACGAGCCCGGAAAACCGCGGGATCACGCGAACGCCGCGGCGTCGATCTCGATCACCATGACCTGGCGGCGGCTGCCGAACTCGGCGAGCGCGGCGTAGAGCGCGGCGGGGCTCCCGACCTTGCGGTGCGGGAAGCCGTAGGCGCGTGCGATGTGCGCGAACTCGGGGGGCTTCACGTCAACACCCTCGGGCTCGATGCCGACCGCGAGCATCGAGGTGCGGATCTCGCCGTACCCCTGGTTGTTCCAGATGACGAGCGCAGTCCATGCATCGACGTCGGCGAGCACCGCGAGCTCGCTGATCGAGAACTGGAGTCCCCCGTCGCCGACGAGGCACACGATCGGCCGGTCGGGCGCCGCGAGACCTGCGCCCGTCGAGGCCGGCAGCGCGTAGCCGAGCGTTCCGTAGCCGGTCGCCGAGTTGAACCACGAGCCCGGGGTCGCCGCGTTGAAGCCGAGGTTGCCGCCGTAGACGAGCTGGGTCGAGTCGCCGACCAGGACCGCGTTCGGCAGCGTCGAGCGAATGCCGTCGAGGAGCTCGATGTGCTCGACGAATCTCGGCGAGAGCTTCGCGATCGCCGCGAGCGCGGCACTGCGGGTCGCCTGGGCGCGCCCGGCGCCATCGGCAGGGCGCGCGGGGCCGAGATCGAGCTTCTCGAGCGCGGCGAGGGTGGCCGCGGCATCGCCGCACAGTCCAACCACCGGCGTCGCGCTTCGCGTCAGCTGCTGGGGGTCGATCTCGATGTGGATGAGGCCGGGCGGATTCGGAAAATCGCTGACCGCGTACATGTCGTAGTCGGTTGGGCCGATTTCGGTGCCGATGGCGAGCACGCCATCGGCGGCGGCGATGAGCGCGCGCACGGGCTCGAGCGACGGACTCATCGGGACGGCGAGCGGATGGCCTGCCGGGAGGATGCCGCGACCGTTGGTCGTGAGCACCACGGGCGCATCGAAGTGCTCGGCGAGGCGCCGGATCGCGGGAACTGCTTTTCGCGCACCGCCGCCCGCGAGGATCACGAGGCGCTTTACGCTCCTGAGGCGCGTCGCGGCGGCCTCGAGGAGCGCCGCCGCCGGCACGGGCACGGGCGGCACGGAGGCGGGCAAGGGCAGGCCCGTCGCATCGGCGGCCAGCACGTCGAGCGGAATCTCGATGTAGACGGGCCGCGGCCGAGCTGAGGCGAAGATCGCAAACGCCGCGCCGAGCGCGGCGGGCAGCTCCTCGGGCCGCGTGATCGAGAAGCTCGCGCTCGCGACGCCGCTCGCGATCGCCCTCTGGTCCGGGAGTTCGTGCAGGAATCCCCGCCCGCTGCCGGCCTCGCCGCGCTTGTTCTGGCTCGAGATCACGAGGAGCGGAATCGAGTCGCCGTAGGCCTGGCCCATGGCGGTCGCGATGTTCGTGAGCCCGGGACCGGTAATCGTGAAGCAGACGCCCGGGCGGCCCGAGAGCCGCGCATAGCCGTCGGCCATGAAGCCGAGGCCCTGCTCGTGGCGCCCGGTGACGTGGCGGATGGGGCCCTGGGCCAGGCCCCGGTAGAGTTCGAGGTTGTGGACGCCCGGGATGCCAAAGACGTGCTTGACCCCGTGGGCCTCGAGGGCTTCCACCAGGTACAGACCGAGTTTTTTCATTGCTTCCCCCTCGCGCCGCAGTATCCCAGAATCCCGGACCCCGGAACCACCCCGGGGCCGCCCCGGCCCGGTGGCTTAATTATTATGGACGCGATAATATGATGGACAGCCGATCTCAAGGGGAACCTGCATGCGCCTGAACCACGACGTCATGATCACCTGCGCCGTCACGGGCGACGACACCAAGGTGACCAAGAGCCCGCACTGCGCGGTGACCCCGGCCGAGATCGCGAACTCCGCCATCGAGGCCGCCAAGGCCGGCGCCGCGATCGTCCACATCCACGTGCGGGAGCCGGAGACCGGCACGTTCAGCATGGACACCAAGCACTACCGCGAGGTCGTAAGGCTCATCCGCGAGAGCAAGGTCGACGTCATCGTCAACCTGACCTGCGGCATGGGCGGCTACATCGCGGTGGGCGATGCCGGCCTCAAGGACACCCCGGCGCCCGGCACCGACTTCTGCAGCCAGGAAGACCGGATGCGGCACGTCATCGACCTGTGCAACGAGGGCAAGTACCGCCCCGACATCTGCACGCTCGACTGCGGCAGCCTCAACTTCGGCGACGGCAACCGCGCCTACGTCTCGACCCCGAACTACCTGCGCAAGGGCGCGCAGATCTGCAAGGACCTCAACGTCAAGCCCGAGTTCGAGATCTTCGACACCGGCAACCTCTGGTTCGTCAAGCAGATGATCAAGGAAGGGCTCGTCAATTCCCCGCCCCTGATCCAGCTGTGCATGGGGATCGCCTGGGGCGTGCCCGCGGACACGGCGCACCTGCTCGCGATGGTCAACACGATGCCGGCGGAGGCGGTGTGGAGCTCCTTCGGCATCAGCCGCAA
>CAYNCY010000085.1:0-10641 GCA_964395195.1 uncultured Steroidobacteraceae bacterium | reverse complement strand
CGGCCTCCGAAGCATTCATGGCCGGCCCGTCGGAGTGCAACTTCAGTATGAGCGGCCGTACGTTCCCTAACCTTGCCGAGGAGTAGTACGCCAAAGGCCCATGATTGGCGCGCGCAGCGGCACCCGAGAGAGCTGAATACGTGCTGTAGCAGCCGACAATGTCGACTGAAGTCGCGGCGCTTGCCGGCGCGCCGGCAGCCGAACAGGTCAGCGAAAACAATGACGCAATCAGGGTTGTCAGCCACCGGCATGCGCTGAACGTGGGTTCGTAGTCCATGTGTGGCGCCCTTTCCTCGAGGAATCCAGGCTCACCGCGCGATACGCGGGTGCGCTCGCCACCACCGCGCACTACCCGGGTACTCCGGGGAACCCCCGGCCTGATCAGCCGGATGACCTGCGCGTCGTTGCTGCCTTTGAGACTCGAGCCGGCCGTGACTTGGTCGCCGGCTTCACCGATCCGGGAACGAGCTCGTGCTCGCAGTGGCTGCACCGCACGACCGGGAAGAGCTCGTGTGCGCAGTCGCGATGGAAGATGAGGTAGGCAGGTCCTGCAGAAGACGCGAGCCAGCGGTCACCCCACGCGTTCGAGACAAGCGCGTACCCGTAGAGGTCGTTGCCCTTTTCGGTCAGGTGATACTCGTATCGCGCCGGCCGGCGCATGTAGAGACGGCGCGTGAAGATCCGCTCCCGCACAAGGAGTTCGAGGCGATCGGCGAGCACGTTGGTCGCGATGCCGAGCTCGCGGTGAATGTCATCGAAGCGCTTGAGGCCGAAGAACGCGGCCGCGATCACGAGCGGCGTCCACGGATCCCCGACGATGTCGGCGATGTGGGTGAGCTCGCGGTGCGTGCCGCGATGGCTCGCGGACGTGAGTGCCGAAAGACGCCGGTAGCGGCGGGCGACCGGCGCGCGAACGCCGGTGGCTGAGCCGGGCAGGAGATACGCATCGCGGATCGTGACCGTCTTGCCGCAGTGGACGCACGCGAGCACGGGCTGCGTCGAGTGGTTGCACGGGGTATGGATGAGCTCCATCGGGATGCCGGAGCCGCGCGGTGCCCAGCGACGCTCCCAGCGCCAGGCGATCAGGCTGAGGCCATAGAGATCGCGGCCTTTGGGGCTCAGGCGATACTCGTAGCGGGGCGGCGTATTGGTATAGAGCGTGCGACGGAAGATGCCGTTCTGTACAAGGGACCTCAGCCGGTTGGTCAGGGTCGCCCGCGAGGTACCGGTGCGCTCAAGGAAGTCCTGGAAACGGCGGACGCCCTGGAACGCATCCCGGATGATCAAAATCGACCAACGGTCGCCGAGCACGCGGATCGCTTGCGTGACCGAACTCAGTTGCGTCTGACGGTTGACCTTCCCCACGGCTCAAACTGTACCAGATCCGTCTTTTTCGCCCCGTCGGGCACCCATGCACGGGGCGATCGCCCCGGGGGCTAGCGTCCCGTGCTGATCGTCGTTGCCTTGAGTCCGGCGGCGAAGCGACGCTCCAGCGCCTTGGGATCCCGGAGCAGCGCCGCGCGGACCTCGATCGCCATCCGGTCGGTATCGACTTCATCCGCACCGCGCTCGATTGCCGCGAGTCCCTGCTCCGCGATGGTCGAGGGCATCTCCTTCGCACCCTGGACGTGGCTCGCCATGCGGGTGTCGACGGAGCCAACGAAGAGTGCCGAGACCGACGTGTGCTGGTCGGCGAGCTCCGCCCGCAGGCACGCCGACATGGCGCGTCCCGCAAACTTCGACGGGCTGTAGCCACCCATGCCGGGTACAGCGACGAGTCCGGCCGCCGACAGCACGTTCACGATCGCGCTCTGCTCGTGCTTGCCGAGGATCTTCGCGAAGGCCCGGCACATCGCCAGCGGCCCGAAGAAGTTGACCTCCATCTCGGCGCGCACCGCGCTGAGATCGGGGGCACGCAGCAAGGTCTGGTTGAGGAACAGGCCCGCGTTGTTGACGAGGGCGCTCACGTCGCCGCACTCGCGCGCGGCACGTTCAATGGATTCGGCGCTGGTAACGTCGAGCTCGAGCTCGACGACGCGGTCGGGCGCCTCCTTGACGAGGTGGGCCGCATCGCCCTTGGTGCGACACGCGGCATAGACACGGCGCGCGCCGCGCGCGACGAAGGCGCGTACGAAGGCCTCGCCAATTCCGCGGTTGCCACCGGTGACGAGCGCGACGCTGTTCTCGATCTTCATGGGCATGCTCCAGGTTCGGTCGGGCGCATCAGCGCGCGACGATGACTTCGTCGGTGGGTGGATCGGCGTAGAGGCGCAGGACGTCGGCCGCCCGGCGCGAGAGGACGGCATTGCGGTTGACGGTGCCCTTGTCGGAAAGCTCGTGCGCGCCCGACTGCGGCGGTTCCTCGAGCAGGAGGCAGCGCCCGATGCGCGTGCTCGCGGTCGGGTTCGCGGCGTTGTAGGCGACGAGGCGACTCGCGAGCGCCGCACGCACGGGCCCCCAGCGCGCGGCGTCGATCGGGCCCTGCGCGGGGATCCCGAAGTCCCGTTCGATCGCCGCGCGATTCGGCCAGCCGAGCACGGCGACGTAGCTATGTCCGTCGCCGCAGATGACCATCTCCGTGACCCACGGCGCGAGCGCCTTGAGGCCATCCGTGCGCACCTGTCCGCCCGAGATCCAGGTCCCGGTACCGAGCTTGAACTCCTCGGCGACGCGCCCGGCGAAGGCGAGGCCCTTTTCGGGCGCATCGGGATCGTGAAACTGCACGAGGTCGCCGAGCTTGAAGTAGCCCTCCTCGTCGAGCGCCTGCGCGGTGCGCTCGGGGTCGCGCAGGTACCCCGGCGTGATGCACGCGCCGCCGATGCGGATCTCGAGTCGCGAGTCGACGGGCACGAGTTTGACGCGCACGCCCGGCATCGGCAGGCCAATGCCGACCTTGTCGGACTCGAAGTGGATGGCGAGCACGCCGGAGGTCGTCTCGGTCGAGCCGTAGGCCGAGATCAGCATGATCCGGTAGCCCACCGTCTCGATCGCCATCTTCTGCATGCGATCGTGCACGGACTGCGGAAGTCCTGCGCCGCCGTAGAGAAGGACGCGCAGGTCTCGGAAGAAGGTCTTGCGAAGCTCCGCATCCTGCTCGAGCGCATCCGCGAGCATCGCATAGCCGGCCGGCACGTTGACGTAGTAGGCGCCCGCCACCTCGCGGAGGTTGCGCACCGACTCCTCGAACATGCCGGGAATCGGCTTCCCTTCATCTATGTAGAGCGTGCCGCCCGCCGCCATCGACAGCATCTTTGCGAACGCACCCGACACGTGGCTCCATGGAAGCCAGTCCATCGTCACGCCGCGCCAGCCGGCGGCGTCGCCGATCGTCTGGTTCGCCTGCGCGATGTTGGTCGCGATCATGCGGAAGGTCTGGATCACGGCCTTCGGCGGGCCTGTCGATCCGGAGGTCAGCATGTAGGCCGCGTGATCGTCGCCCTCGAGGCTTGCGATCTTCGCAGCGACCGCCGGGGTCACGGGCGTCTTCAGGACGTCGGCGAGGCCAACGGCGGGCACGGGGGAAGTTTCCGGTGTCGCGGTCAGGACCACGGCGTCGCCGAAGTCGACTTCGCGAAGCGCCCGCGCGACGCGCCCTGCGTCCTCGGCGAACACGACTGCGGGCCTGACGAGCTGGACGACGTGCTTCAGGCGCGCAAAGTCACCTGCGATCATCGCGTAGTTGGCGCTCACCGGGCATACCGGCAGGCCCGCCGACATCGCGCCGAATTTCACCATCGCGTGCGCGATCGAGTTTCCCGACAGGATCAGGAGTGAGCGGCCTTCCGGGATCTTGAGACTGAGCAGCCACTGCGCAATCGCATCGGTGTCGCGCTTCGTCTGCGCGTAGCTCTTCGGCGCCCAGGCGCGCTCGGGTCCTGCGCGCTGCACGAGGTACGGCTGGTCGCCGAGCGCCCGGGCCTGGGCCGCGAGCACGCGCGGCAGGCACGGCTCGAACGCATCGAGCTCGAAGCGCGAGCGCAGCAGGATGGTGCCATCCGCGCGCCGGTCGATCACGAGATCAACCGGCAAGAGATCCATGGGACGGAACGCTGCCCCCGTCGGCGCGTTCTTCATGACTTCTTCCCCCTCGACACGTCGCACGCTCCTATACTTTGAATCCGATCAACACGGAGAGCCCGAGCGATGAACACTCTGAGCGGACGCGATGCGGCACTCCAGGGCCTGCTCGACAAGCAGGAGATCACCGAAGTCCTGATGCGCTACAGCCGGGCGGTCGATCGCGCCGACGTCGAGCTCCTCAAGGCGTGCTATCACGCCGACGCGACGGAGGATCACGGCGGCGTCTTCAGCGGCACGGCGGCGGACTACATCGCCAAGATCGGCCCGGTGCTCCCGAAGGCGGGCGTCCTGACGCACGCGGTCTCGAACGTATTGATCGAGCTCGAGGGCGACTCCGCGCGCGCGGAGGCCTACATCACGACCTTCGCCCGGATGAAGAAGGACGGCGAGAAGTTCGACACGCTGACCCTCGCGCGGACCGTCGACCGGTTCGAGCGCCGCGCGGGCGTGTGGCGCATTGCGGCACGACGCATGTCGTGGGAGTGGCATCACGAGATGCCGCTCGCCGAGTCGTGGGGGCGAGGCCTGCTGGCGCCCGACGCCGCGGCGTTGATCCGGGGCGGGAAAATGCCAAACGACATCCTGTACCGGACTTGAGCCGCGGGGCCTGCCTGCGCCTCCCCGGAAACGCTTGTCAGTTGCATAACGAGACTTATAATGGACTGAGGCCCCGGAGGCAATCCGCGCCGCCGCGAGGGCCGCGCGGGCGCCTCGTGAGGCACCCGGGCGTGGGCCCAGAGAATCAAGAACAAGGCGGCCCGACGGGGCTTGCCCGCGGCCCGAGGGCCGCTCCGCAGCGGCGCTGTGCCGCCGCCGGGTACGGGGGAAGCCATGAAATTCGCGCAGCTCAAGAAGATCGTGGCGTTCTACCAGCGCTTCCTGCCGAGCTTCTCGGCCATAGGGTACCGCTGGCGCTCGCTCTTCTGGAAGCGCCTCAAGGCCGACTTCACCGGCCAGGTCTGGCTCGTCACCGGGGCGAGCGGGGGCATCGGCGGCGCCATCGTCGCGGCGGCGCTGAAGGGCGGTGCGACGGTCATCGCGGTCGCGAGGAGCGCCGACAAGCTCGCGGCGCTTGCCGCGGCCTCTCAGGGCCGCATGATCGCGTTGCCCGCCGACCTGTCGCTCGTCGCCGAGGCCCGCCGGGTCGCGCGTGAGGTCACCGGAAGCGGCCGCAAGCTCGACGTCCTCGTCAACAACGTCGGGGTCCTGCTCGATGACCTCTCGGTCACCGCCGAGGGCTTCGAGACGTCCTACGCGACCAACCTCCTCAATCATTTCGTGCTGACCGAGGCGCTCCTGGGCGCCCGCGCGTTCAAGCCGGGTGCCGCGATCATCAACATGTCCTCGGGCGGCATGTACAACGCGCCGCTGACCCTCGACTACATGGGGATGAAGAAGCCGGGCAAGTACAGCGGCGTCTATGCCTACGCAGTGCACAAACGCGGGCAGGCCGAGCTGACAAAATTCTGGCAGGAGAAGCACGGCGCCGAGGGGCTGCACTTCTACGTGATGCACCCGGGCTGGGCGGACACCCACGGCGTGCGGACCGCGATGCCCCGCTTTCGCAGGATCCTCAAGCTCGTGCTTCGGAACGACGCCCAGGGGGCGGACACGGCCGTGTGGCTTGCTGCGACGCGACCGACCAGGGAAGGGCCCGAGGCCTTCTGGCTCGACCGGGCGCCCCGGGCCGCGCACGCCTACCCCGCGACCCGCATCACCAAGTACACGCCGGCGGATCTCGCCGAGTTCCTCCGCAAGGATGCCGACAAGGTCGCGGCGTCCTAGGCATCAACCCTCCCGTCACCACCCGCGCGCCGCCGCCGCGCCCAAGGAACCCGCCATGATCGATCGTCGAAATCTGCTCACCGGCTTCGGTGCGGCTTCGTTGCTGGCCGCCGCGCCCGCCAGGGCGGGGCTCACGATGCCGGCACGCGATCATTTCGAGCGCTTCCTCGAGATCATCAATGCCTGGAAGCAGCACGACATCGATGCCGTGCTCGCGCGGGTCACGGATGACATCGTCTGGTACGCGTACGTCGGCGTCGCGCCGGTCGTCGGCAAGCCCGCGATGCGTGCGATGCTCGAGAAGATGGCGCCGAACCGCGGTGCGGAACGCTGGCGGATCTTCTATCACGCAATCAACGGCGACCGGCTCTTCGTCGAGGGGGTCGATGACTGGGACGACAAGGCAGGTCACCGGCTCGAGGTTCCCTACGCCGGCGTCGTCGAGTTCAAGAATGGTCTCGTCAGCGGCTGGCGCGACTACTTTGACCTCGGTCTCTTGACGCGCATGAAGAACGGCGAGCCCGTGCCTGCCGAGATCGAGCCCCTGGTATCGAGGACTGGCCGCCCCTGAGGGGCGGCCTCTGCCTCAGGCCAGATCCGGCCAGAGATCCCGTCCCGGCGCCCACATCGCATGAAAGCCGGGAGTCGCGCGCGTCGGGAGCCTGACGCGCGCGATCGGACCTGCGGTGATCCGCTTCGCATCGAACACCCAGACCTCGGACCGGTAGTCCGATGAGTGCGTGAGGAGCGTAATCACGTAGCCTGAGTCCTCATCGCCACCCTTCGTGCTCTTCGCGAACGGCGCCTCGCTCGCATACCAGCCGGCGCCGTAATTGAACACCTCGCGCGAGCCCTTCTCGTGGTCGTACTTCACGAGCCCCTCGAACTTCAGCGTCTGGAAGTCGGTCGGGATCAGCTGGTGGTACGAATAGCGCGACTTCACGCCGTAGAGGTCGGTGTCGGGCAGGCAGAATTCGACGTTGAGGTCATCGAGCTGCTGCTCGCTCTTCTCGCCCGTGCGCACGTTCATCCGCCAGCGGCGCAGGTGACCCTTGTATCGCAGGTACGCGAGCATCGACGCCAGCGGTCCCTCGGCGGGATCGCGGCGAATCGTCGGATCGGGCTGGAAACAGCCGTCCATCGTGATCCAGTCGCCGTCTTCCCACGCGTTCACCATGTGGAGGACGTAGCCGGGCTCGAACTCGAACCACTTGATGTCGGCTTGCGTGCCGAAGCGCGGGATCACGCCGTAGCGGGACGGCACGTCGCGGTGGAAGGCCACGAAACGGTGGTTCGTGCGGCGCAGCGCATCCGGATCGTGGTAGACCGGGTGGTCGTGCAGGATCGTGTAGTTCGGCGTGATCGTCGTGTCGTGCGGCAGCCGCGGTCCCGGCAAGTCGACCCGCGTCTTGTGCTTGACCGTGCCGTGCGGGGAGATCACGTAGTACGTCAGGTACGGCTGGAAGTCGCCGTAGTCGTAGCCGATGAGGTCGCCGGTGCGCGGATCCACCTTCGGATGCGCGTTCAGCGTCGTCGTCAGCCCGCCGTGAAAATTCTCCTCGCCCTCGGTCTCGAGCGTGAGGGGATCGAGGCGGTACGGATGGCCCGCGTTGTACCAGAGCGTGATGATCTTGCCGTTGTGGACGTTGAGCGTGGTGTTCGCCGTGTCCTTGCAGTAGTCGGCGTTCGAGGCGCTCGCCTCACGGCCGGCGATCCGCGTGAGATCGTAGGGGCCCATGATCCCGGAGAGCTCAACGCGGTTGCGCGCGATCTCATCCCGGAGCGATCGTGTCTGAATCCACTTGCGGATGAAGCTCGCGGAGCCGTCGCGGAAATAAACGCCGCTGACCATGCCGTCGCCGTCGAACCAGTGGTAGAGACCGCGCGGCTGGAAGACGGGATTCGGTCCGTTCCTCAGGTACGCCCCCGCGAGGTCCTTCGGGATCTCGCCCTCGACGACCTCCAGGCCGACCGCCGTGATTTCGCTGACGACCGGCGTGTAGGGTCCGTGGAGGTACGGGTTGTCGACCCGATCGAGCCAGGTCGGCCCGTCGGTCGGATCAACCGGGTTCTCCGCTGCGTGAGTCCGCATCGCAGAAGTCTCCTGTAAACTGCAGGTTGCATTACAAGACTGAGTAGCCGCATCTTACCTGAGATGCCCGCCCGTTGCTCTAAGGGGCGATGCGTACAGGGGTCCCGCTGGCGCCGCCGCCGGGGACTCCCGGGCCGCGGGGCGAGCGCCTGGCTGACATATTCATCAAACGGGCATTGCCCGGCAGGACGGCGCATGGCCAGCGAGGGCAGTGGCGGAATCGAGGCGAACAAGGGCATCGTCGTCGCCTTCCTCGGACACTACACCGCGGAGCGCTACGAGGAGGCCCTTGCACTCCTTGGCGATGACATCCGCTGGTGGATGCCCGGCCGGCCGGGAGAATTCGCGGCGGCGGGCACCGTGGATCGCAGGGAGCTCGAGCGGCGCCTCCGCGGCACCCGGGCGCGACTCCCCGGAGGACTCGACCTCAGGGTCGTCGCGCTGACCGCCGAGGGCGATCGCGTGGCGGCGGAGGTCGCGGGGCGCGGGATCACCTCGACCGGGCGCGAGTACTCCAACGAGTACCACTTCGTGTTCGTGGTGAAGGGCGGGCTGATCCGCTCGGTGCGCGAATACCTGGACACGCTGCACGCGCATCTCGTCTTCGGCGTACCCGCGGCGGAAAAACCGGCCGGTTAGGCCGCGTTGTTGACGACGAAGCTGACGGTGGTCGTGGCGCTGCCGCCGACGTTGAGCGTCGCGAAGGTCTTTGCCCCTCCGACCTGATAGGCGCCGGCCGTGCCGGTCACCTGCTTGTGGCAGTCGAGCACCATCCTGACGCCGGTCGCGCCGACCGGATGCCCGAGGCCGATCAGGCCACCGCTCGGGTTGATCGGCAGCCGCCCTCCGAAGTCGATCGTCCCATCCTCGATCGCGCGCCAGCTTTCGCCCGGCGGCGTGATGCCGAAGTGATCGATCGCCATGTACTCGGTCGTCGTGAAGCAGTCGTGCGTCTCGATGCCGTGGATGGCCTCGACGCCCGGAAGTCCCGCGCGCCGGAAGGCATCGGCGGTCGTCGCCCTGACCCACGGGAAGATGTGGCTCTTGCCGCGGCTCGCCTCGACCTTGGCGGCGTAGCTGATCGGGGCCGTGTGATGCCCCCAGCCACGGATGTAGCTCAGCGAGTCGAGCGAAAGGCCGTGGCGCTGGGCGTGCTGGCGCGCGACTGCCTCGTTCGCGAGGAACACGACCGCGGCGCCGTCGGTGATCTGCCCGCAGTCTTGCTTGCGGATGCGGCCGTCGATCACGGGATTCGCCTGGTCGTCATCGGAAAAGCTCTCGGCGCTGAACGTCCAGCGGCGGGTCTGGGCGTTCGGATTCCGACGGGCGTTCGCGAAATTGATCTCGGCGATGCGCGCGAGGTGTTCACGCTTGATTCCGTAGCGGCGGTCGTACTCATCGCCGAGCTCGCTGAAGATGTGCGGCCAGGGATAGCGGACGCCCTGGCACTCGTGCCCGGCCCACATCGCGGGTCCACCGATCAGCTGCGCGGCCTGGTCGCCGGGGACGTTGCGCATCTGTTCGACGCCGATGACGGCCGCGAGCCCGTAGCGACCGGCTTCGATCTCCGCAGCGGCGCCGAGCGTCGCGAGACTGCCCGACGCGCAGGCACCTTCGTGGCGCGAGGCGGGGACGCCGGCGAGGTCGGGATGCGCGGCGGCGACGATGCCCCCGAGATGGCCCTGGCCGTTGAAAAGCTCCCCGGCAAAGTTGCCGACGTGCGCGACCTCGATCTGGCGCGCCTCGACGCCGGTCGCATCGAGGCCCTGCTCGATGACGTCACGGATGGCATCGACGACCTCGAGGCCGGAGCGTGCCCAGTTCGCGGCGAAGTCGGTCTGGTGACCACCCAGGATGTAGACGCGTTCGGTCATGGGGATCTCTCCGGGCGGCCGTCCGTGGACGGCGGGCCGTGGCTGGGAGCCTCGAATAGGCTGCCCAGAGAGTATAGATCATGGGTTCAGCTGTGCAACCGACTCGGGGCCGCCGACGCGCCGCCACGGGGCTTATGTCGCTTGCGAGCCACGGATCGAGCCCCTAGTATCGCGCGACCACCGCGGAGAGCGAGGGCGCATGGCAACGGCTGGAACTGCGGCGGCGACGACTGACCGACTGAAGGGCCTCGGCAAGGGGCTGAGACTCCCGCTCTTTGCGGCGCCGATGTTCTTGGTCTCGGGACCGAAGCTCGTGCTCGCCGCGTGCCACGCCGGCATCGGCGCCTCGATGCCGGCCCCGAATGCCCGGACCCTCGAGACGCTCGACTCCTGGCTCGCCGAGATCTCGAACGAGCACGCTGCCGCAAGTGCCGTGCCGGGCGCGAAGGTCGGGCCGTGGGCGCTCAACCTCGTCACACACAGCTCCTACGAACGCCTCGGCGCCGAGCTCGACCTCGTCGAACGCTACCACCCGCCGCTCGTGATCACGGCGCTTGGCAGTCCCGGGCCGGTCGTCGAGCGCGTGCACGCCTATGGCGGGCTCGTGTTCGCGGACGTGAACTCCATCGCCCTCGCGCGCAAGGCCGCCGCGACGGGCGTCGACGGGCTCGTGCTCGTGAGTGCGGGGTCGGGCGGCCACACCGGCAGGATCTCGGCGTTTGCGTTCGTGTCCGCGGTGCGGGCGTTCTTTCCCGGGATTCTGGTCGTGGGTGGCAGTATCGGCAGCGGCCGGGCGATCCGCGCGGCGGA
>CAYNCY010000084.1:0-10666 GCA_964395195.1 uncultured Steroidobacteraceae bacterium | reverse complement strand
CGAGAGCGAGCCCGGTCGTGGCACGGTCGTTCGCATGTTCTTCCCGCGCTCGTTGCTGCCGGGCTCCGCGGCGATCGACGGCGAGCACGACGATCGGGAGCTCCCGAGCGGGCACGAGACGGTGCTGGTGGTCGATGCCGACGCGGACGTGCGCGCGACAGCAGCCTCGGCGCTGCGCATGCTCGGCTATCGCGTGCTCGAGGCAGGCAGTGGCGCCCTCGCGCTCAAGACTCTCGCCGACGAATCCGAAGTCGCGCTCATGCTCGCTGACCTCATCCTGCCAGGCGGCATGCTGGGGGCCGAGCTGGCGGGGCGCGCGCTGCAGGCGCGTCCGGCGCTCAAGGTGCTGCACACCTCGGCGCTGTCGCAGCCGGGGCTGCGCGATCTCTCGGTCCCGTCCGGAACCAATCTCTTGCACAAGCCTTATGCGATAGGCGAACTCGCGCGCCGCGTGCGGGCGGTCCTCGATATGGAGAATTCACATGCTGAATGACGGCAATCGTCTGCTGGTCGTTGATGACCAGCCGGACATCCTCGACTTCGTCGGCCAGGTCGCCGAAGGGATCGGCTTCAAGGTGCGCCTCGCGAACAACGCGCAGGAGTTCCGCGACCTGCTGCGCGAGTTCAAGCCGACGCTCCTGATCCTCGACCTGCAGATGCCGCAGACCGACGGGGTCGAGCTCATCCGCGAGCTCGGGAACCTCGGCACCCGCGCCGCGATCCTGATCTCGAGCGGCATGGACCAGCGCGTGCTGACGAGCGCCGAGCAGCTCGGCGTCGCGCACGGCCTCACCATGGCCGGGATCCTGCAGAAGCCGATCATGCTGGCCGACCTCGAGGCCGTGCTGTCGCAGCACCTGCAGGCGCCGCGCGTGCCGACCGAGGAGGAGCTCCGCCGCGCGATCGATCGTGCGCAGCTCCTCGTCCACTACCAGCCGAAGTCAACGCTGCAGGATGGCCGCTGGCAGGTCGTCGGCGTCGAGGCGCTGATCCGCTGGCAGCACCCGGAAGCGGGCCTCATCTACCCCGACGCATTCATCCCGCTTGCCGAGTCGACGGGCGTCATCGCCGCGCTCACCGACTTCGTGCTGCAGGAGGGAATCCGGCAACTCGGACTCTGGAGCAAGGAGGGCGTGGACCTCGACCTCTCGGTCAACCTCTCGCCGCGCCTCGTGCGCGAGCTCGACTTCCCGGATCGCCTCGCCGAGCTCATGCGCACGCACCGCCTCGAGAACTCGCGCCTGACGCTCGAGATCACCGAGACCGCCGCGCTCGAGGACCCGGCGCGCACGCGCGACATCCTGACGCGGCTCCGGGTCAAGAACTTCGGCCTGTCGCTCGATGACTTCGGTACCGGCTACTCATCGCTGACGCAGCTCTACCGGATGCCCTTCAACGAGCTCAAAGTCGACAAGTCGCTCGGCCTCGAGCTCCACCAGAGCCGCGAGGCACGGACCATCGTCCGCTCGCTCGTCGACCTCGCGCACAACCTTGGACTCAAGGTCTGCACCGAGGGCGTCGAAACGGCAGCGGCGCTCCAGTTCCTCGAAGCCGCGGGCTCGGACTACGTGCAGGGCTACTACCTCGGGCGGCCCATGCCCGCGGCCGCGATCCCGGCAACCGTCCGCACGCACGCGCACTTGCAGGCGACCGGCTGAGGGCTTAAACCTTTCGCTCGGCCCGCGCCTCCAATCCCGTACGATCCGGATGGAGGCAGAATGGGCGTGACCGCGCAGGTCATTGATTTTCCTGATGCGGCGGCACGCGAGGCGGCCGACGAGTCGTCGACCGTGCGGGCGGCGGCCCAGGGCGATCCGGCCGCCTTCGAGCGGCTCTACCGCCGCCACGTCGGCAAGATCAACCGCCTGTGCCTCAGGCTCACCGGCCATCGGGAGACGGCCGAGGACTGCGTCCAGGACACGTTCGTCAGCGCCTGGAAGGCGCTCCCGGGTTTCGAGACGAGGAGCGCCTTTTCCACCTGGCTCCATCGCATCGCCGTGAACGCCGTGCTCGCGCGGCGGCGCGGACTCGCCCAGCGCCTCGAAATCACCGTCGCGGGCGACGCCGCCGAACTCGACCGGCGCGCCAGCAACGACACGCCACCAATCGATCTCGAAGCGGCGATCGCGGCGCTCCCGGATGGCGCGCGCCTCGTGCTCGTGCTGGTCGGCCTCTACGGCTTCAGCCACGAGGAAGCGGCGACGCACCTTGGCATCGCGGTCGGCACGAGCAAGGCGCAACTGCATCGCGCGCGTAACCTCTTATCCGTTCGCCTCGGACTTGCCGAGGAGGCCACATGAAGCTGGAACAACCCTCATCGCCCGGTGAACTCGACCGGCGCCTCGCCCTGCTCGGGTCCGAGCAGGCGCCGTCCAGGGACCTCTGGCCCGCAATCCACGCCGCCATCTCGGCTGCGCCGCGTCTGCACACGGCGCCGCGGCGCTGGCCGGTCGCGCTCGCCGCCGGCCTCGTCCTTGCCATCGCCGCCGGCTACGCGGGCTGGCTCGGCGGCCGTTCGGGTGCCCTGCAGGTCGCGGCGACGGCGGCGGCCCCGACTGCCGTGGCGCCCGCTTCGCAGGCTCCGCAGGCGAACTTCGCGTTACCCGCGGGATATCGCTACCTCAAGGCGCGCTCGGATCTGGAACACGCCTATCGCGAGGGACTCAAACGGATTGCTCCCGCGACGCGTCTTAGGATCGAGGCGGACCTGCAGACGATCCGCGACGCGAACGCCGACATCCAGAAGGCGCTCGTCGAGGATCCGGAGAGCCCCGTACTCAATCGCCTGATGCAGAGCATCTGGCAGCAGGAATTCGATCTTTACTCAACCGTGGCGCGGACCTCCGACTCCGATGCCAAGAGGACCCGCACATGACGCGACTCAATCTTCCGTTCTCGATCTCCGCGGCCGCGAGCGCCGTGCTCGTCACCGCGCTCGCGCTGCCGGCATCCGCCGCCGCGCGCCGTCCGGTCGATGAACGCCGGCCGGCCGACCCGCAGGGCCAGGTCGAGATCATCGACGTCAGCGGTCGCATCGCGGTGCAGGGCTGGGACAAGGCCGAGATCGGGGTGACGGGCACGATCGGCGACTCGGTCGAGAAGCTCGACATCAGCTCGAGCGGCACGCGCACCACCATTCGCGTCGTCTCGCACGAGCACGCCGTCCTCCACTTCGACTGGGGTGGCAAGACGGGCGATGCCGACCTCGTCGTGCACGTGCCGCGCGGCAGCAGCCTGATGGCGACGCTGGTCAGCGCCGATCTCAGTTCCACCGACGTGCAGGGCAACCAGGAGCTCCACTCGGAGAGCGGCGACTTCCGGATCGCGGCGAATCGGGACCTGCGCATCGGCACCGTCAGCGGCGACGTGCACGTGACTGCCGGCGCCGACTCGAAGCACCTCGAGATCAACACGACCTCCGGTGACGTCCACGTGTCGGGCGGCGGCGGGGAGGTGGCGGTCAAGACGGTGAGCGGCGATGGCGTGCTGTCGCTCGGGACGGTGAGCCGGTTTAACCTGAAGACCGTGTCGGGCGACTTCAAGATCGACGCGGCGTTGACGGCCGACGGTCGCTTCGAGGCCGAGTCCGTCAGCGGTGACTTCATGATCGGCTTCACGGGCCCCGTCCCCCCGGCCGAGTTCGACGTTCAGTCCGTCAGCGGCGACCTCACGACCTGCTTCGGGCGATCATCGGTCAAGGAGAAGTACGGTGCCGGCTCGCGGCTCAACTACAAGGAAGGCGCGGGCACGGCGGGGGTGAAGGTCGACACGATGAGCGGTGACGTCGGTATCTGCGCAAAGCGTTAACCCGTTCCGCCCGGAAGCCCGGTCGGCCGCACGGGCGGGCCGCCGGGGTTAGGGGACTTCCTCAAGTACCGCTCAGGCTGGCCGACTAAGGGGCATAAGCCTTAATCGGTCGCCCCGCCTTGAGCGCAAACGCCCCGCCGATCCCTGCTGCACCCGCTCCGGCCCCGATGGCCGAAGCGCGCTGCGTGCTGCTCGCCGAGGACGACCCGGTCGCGCGGCTGATGACGGCCCGGCACCTCAAGAAGGCCGGCTACGAGGTCGTCGCGGTCGCCGACGGTGCCGCGGCGCTCGATGCGCTCCGGGCGCGATTCTTTCCGGTGCTGCTCACCGACTGGGAAATGCCGGTCCTCGACGGCCTCGGGCTCGTCTCGGCGGTCCGCAACGGCGAGTGGCCGGGCTACATCTTCACGATTCTGCTGACCGGCCGTGACTCGAAGGCCTCGGTGCTCGCCGGCCTCGAGGCGGGAGCGGATGACTACCTCAAGAAGCCGGTCGACGAGGCCGAGCTCCTCGCGCGCATGAAGACGGGCTGGCGGATCGCGGAGCTCGAGCGACGGCTGCGCGCAGCGCAGCAGGAGGCGCTCCGGCTGGCGGCGACCGACGCGCTTACCGGTACCAGCAACCGTCGCGACCTCGTCGAGCGCCTGCCCGCCGAGGTCGAGCGCGCGCGCCGCTACAGGCACAAGCTCTCGGTCGTCATGTGCGACATCGACCACTTCAAGCGGATCAACGATACGCACGGACATCCGGCTGGCGATGCGGTGCTGCGCGTCTTCGGCAGCATGCTGAAGGGGACGCTGCGCAACGGCGGCGACTGGGTCGCCCGCTACGGTGGCGAGGAATTCGTGATCGTGCTGCCGGAGACGGACCTCGCGGGCGCCGCGACCGTCGCCGAGAAACTGCGGGTCGCCACCGCGGCGCTCTCGGTCACGCACGGCGATGCGGTCATCTCGTTGACCGCGAGCTTTGGCGTCTCGAGCCTCGGTGCCGAGTGGCCGGATGGCCCGGTGGCCGATGCGCTCCTCGCGCAGGCCGACGTCTGCCTGTACCAGAGCAAGCAGGGCGGTCGCAATCGCGTGATCGCGCAGATCCTCGCCGGCTGATCCGCTAGGCGAGTGCGGCGCGCCTCGCGCCGATGAACTCCGACGTCACCCGGTAATCCTCGGCGAGGGCGAGGCTTGCGTTCCTGCATTCGACGAGGTTGCCGGCCGCCGCTGCCTCCTCGATCACGAGCGCCCGGGCCGCAAGCGGGCGCGCGCGCAGGTTCGCGCTCGCTCCCTTGAGCGAGTGCGCGTAGCGGCGGACCGCAGGCAGATCCTCCGCGCGCAGCGCCTCGAGGAGCGCGGCGAGCGTGGTGTCGCCACTTGCGACGAACACGTCGATCAGTTCGCACTGAAAGCCCGCGTCACCGTCGGTCAGCTCATCGAGTGCGGCGAGGTCGACCGGCGGGTCGCTGGCGGAGATGCCCGCAGGGGTCGCGGCCACCGCCGCCACCGCGGCCACTGCGGCGCCGCTCGGCACGGTCGCCGCGTCGCCGCGGCGCGCCGTCCAGCGCTCGACGCACGCCGCGAGTGCGGCCGGGGCAATCGGCTTCGACAGGAAATCATCCATGCCAGCCGCAAGGCACGACTCGCGATCGCCGGACAGGGCGTTCGCGGTCAGCGCCACGATCGGCAGGCGCGCGCCCGGGCGCTCCTGCGCGCGGATCTCGCGCGTCGCATCGAAGCCATCGAGGATCGGCATCTGGCAGTCCATCAGCACGAGGTCCCACGCGGTTTCGGCGACCGCCGCGATCGCCTCGACGCCGTTGGTCGCGATGCCGACGATGCAGCCGAGCCGGGTCAGCTGGTGCTCGGCGACGCGGCGGTTGACCGCGTTGTCCTCGACCAGCAGCACGCGCCAGGCGGCGCGCTCGGCGCCTGGCGCGGCCTCGGCGACCTTGCCCGCATCGGCCGCGACGCGCGGCGCCGCGAGAAGCCGCTCGAGGCACGCCGACAGCTGCAGGCTCCGCACGGGCTTTGTCAGAACCGCATCAATCCCGGCGGGCGGGCGCGCGGGGGCTTCGCCGAGCCGGCTCAAGAGCACGAGTGCCGGCGCCTGCGGGAGTGCGCGACAGCGCGCCGCGACCGCGGCCGGGTCCGCATCGTGCAGTCGCCCGTCGATGATCGCGACCACCGGGGCGCCCGCCGGCAGGGCCGCAATGGCGCGCTCGAGCTCCTCCGCGGTCGCCGAGTAGGCGGCCGCGTGACCGAGGCTCTCGAGCTGGCGCACGAGGAATCCGCCGGCCGTCTCGTTCGACGCGAGCACGAGCACGCGCAGGCTCTCGACGCGCGGCGCGACGACGTCCGCCGCCTCCAGACGCACCGTGAACCAGAAGCGCGAACCTTCGCCCGGCGTGCTGCTGACGCCAACGTCGCCACCCATCAGCGCGGCCAGGCGCTTGACGATGGACAGTCCGAGCCCGGATCCCCCGAAATGGCGCGTCGTCGAGGCGTCGACCTGCGAGAACTGCTGGAACAGGCGATCGAGCCGGTCGGCGGCGATGCCGATACCCGTGTCGGCCACGGTGAACCTGAGGAGCGCAGCGTCGCCCTCCAGCGAGAGGAGATCGGCCTCGACCGTGACCTCGCCCTCGGCCGTGAACTTGACCGCGTTGCCGAGCAAGTTCACGAGACACTGGCGCAGCCGCCCGGGATCACCGCGCAGCCGGAACGGCACGTCGGCCGCGACGTGCGCGGCGACCTCGAGGTCCTTGCCGAGCGCGGTCATCGCGATCGCCCCGAGTGCATCGTCGACCACTGCGCGCACGTCGAGCTCGATCTCCTCGAGCTCGAGCTTGCCGGCCTCGACTTTGGACACGTCGAGAATGTCATTGATGAGCGCGAGCAGGGCCTCGCCGCTCGACTTCAGGATCTCGACGCACTCGCGCTGCGCATCGGGGAGCGGGGAGTCGAGCAACACGTGCGTCATGCCGATCACGCCGTTGATGGGCGTACGGATCTCGTGGCTCATGTTGGCGAGGAACTGGCTCTTCGCGATGTTCGCGTCCTCGGCGGCGCGGCGCGCGCGCTCGAGCTCTTCCGCCTGCAGGCGCCGGTCGGTGACGAGCTGCAGTGAACCCGACAGGATGATCGAGTCGGCGGTCGCGTCGCGGTTGGCCTGGGCGCGCGAGCGGATCCACTGCCAGTCGTGCGCGACGCCGAGCACGCGGAATTCGATGTCATAGACGCAGCCGCGCTCGAGATGCGCGGCCAGCGCCTCGGCGCGCAGCGCCCGGTCCTCCGGGTGCACCAGCTCCTCGAACGCATCGACCGTGGTCGCGAAGTCGGCGGGCACATAGCCGAGGAGCTCGGCCACGCGCGGCGCGAACCAGATGCGCTGGCGCGTCACGTCGTGCTCGAAGAGACCGTCGCTCGTGCCGCGCACGGCGCGCGCGAGCCTGGCCTCGGCATCCCGCAGCGCGAGCTCCGACTGCTTGCGCTCGGTGATGTCCATCAGCGAACCGACGATGCGCCGCGCCGCCGGACCCTCGCCGACCACGACGCGACCCGCACTCGTGACCCAGCGGACCGTGCGATCGACGCGCTGAATGCGGTACTCGACCCGGTAGGCGCCGCCGGCGTCGACCGCGGAGGTGAACGCGCCGATCAGGATCTCGAGGTCGTCGGGATGCACGAGCGCCAGCCACTGATCCTGGTGCATCACCTCGGCGCTCGGGTTCAGGCCCTGCAGCTGGAAGAACTGCCCGGAGCCGCGCAACAGGTGGTCGTCGAGGTCGAGGTCGAAGACGCCGATGCCGCCGGCCGACTGCGCGGCCTCGAGGAGCTCGCGCGAGCGCAGCAGCTGCTCCTCGGCGCTGCGCCGGTCGCGCACCTCGTTCTGCAGCGCCAGGTTGCCATCGCGCAGCTGCCCGGTCGATGCGGTCAGGGCCCGCTCGCGTTCCTGCACGGAGGCGACGAGCTCGTTGAAGCCGGCGATGATCTCGCCAACCTCGTCGCGCGACTCGGCGTGGATCGACAGGGGCGTCGCCGCATCCTCGCGGAAATGCCGCATCGCGACCGCGACCGCGCCGAGCGGCCGGGTGATCGCGCGTCGCGCCCACACGGTCAGCATGATCGCGAGCATTCCGACCAGCACCATGACGACCGTGAGGATGGTCAGGGAGCGGCGCACCTCGGACTCGAGGTCGCGAAACGCGGCATCGCCGTGCACGCGTGCGTTTGCGAGGAGCGAAGCGAGCGTTGTCTGGATCTGGCTGAACTCGTCGTTCGACTGCACGACGTCGGCGCGGATCTGCTCGGGGCTGCGCTCGATGCTCAGGCGCGCGACGACATCCTGAAACTCCGACAGGAGCCTGGAGGCGGCGACGAGCTGCGCACCGCCTCCGTCGCGCGCATCGGCATCTAGCGCTGCGGCGTCGAGGTCGGCGTTGAGGTCAAGGGCGCTGCCGAGGAGCGCGTTGAGTCCCTTGCGTTCCTTGGGACCGGTCGCTCCGGCGAGGCGGGCCGTCGCCAGATCGAGGTACTGCGCATGCTGCTGCGAGAGCTGGTCGAGGATCGCCGCGTAGTGACGGGCCTTGCTAGTCTGCGTGCCGACGCCGAGCCGCGCGACCGACTCGTAGTGGTTCTGGGTGAACGCCGTGAAGGCGATGGCGAGTGCCAGCAGCGCAACGCTGACGATCGGCACCAAGAGAAGCTTGGCGGTGATACCCCACTTGTTCATGCAGCTCGACGCCCGTCTCCGGCTCAGGTCCGGCATCGTGCCGGGACCCCCTCGTCCCTGTGTCGGCCCCCCGGAGGCCGACTTGAGGGGGTTTCGGGCCTCCGGAGCGCCTTCCGGGCACTAGAATGGGCGGGTGAAGCCAAAGCCCGGAATGCCCCCGTCCCAGCGACCCAAGCGGGCTGAAAAGCCCCCCAGAACGCCCCCCGCCGGGCGGGACCCGCTGCCCTCGACGGCGGCCCCGGCGCCAGGGCCCGATCCGGGCCGCTTTGCGGAGCCGCTCCTTCGGTGGTTCCGGGAGGAGGGCCGGCATGACCTCCCGTGGCAGCGGGAGCGGACGCCGTACCGGGTCTGGGTGTCCGAGGTGATGCTGCAGCAGACGCAGGTGGCGACGGCGGTGCGCTACTTCGAGCGCTTTGTCACGCGCTTCCCCGACGTGCTTGCGCTCGCCGACGCGCCGCTCGATGCGGTGCTCCATCTCTGGTCAGGGCTTGGCTACTACGCGCGCGCGCGGAATCTGCACCGCGCGGCGCGGGTGATACGCGACGAACATGGCGGGGAGTTCCCGCGTGACTTCAACGTCGTGGTCGACCTGCCCGGCATCGGCCTCTCCACCGCGGGCGCCATCCTCGCGCTCGCGCGCGATGAGCGGCACGCGATCCTCGATGGCAACGTCAAGCGCGTGCTCGCGCGCTGGTTCGCGGTCCCGGGCTTCCCCGGCAGCTCGCGCACCGGCAGGGAACTCTGGCGGTTGAGCGAGGCGGTGACGCCGTCCACGAACGCGGCGGACTTCACGCAGGCGATCATGGATCTCGGCGCGACGCTCTGCACGCGCGCCAATCCCGCCTGCGAGCGCTGTCCGGTCGGCGCGGACTGTCGCGCGCGCGCGATGGGCAAAACCGCTGAATATCCGGCGACCCGCGCGCAACGCGCGCGCCCGCGGCGCGAGGTCGTCTGGCTCGTTCTCAAGCGCGAGGGCGCCTACCTGCTCGAACAGCGTCCACCCGCGGGAATCTGGGGAGGGCTGTGGGGGTTTCCGGAATTCGCGAATCGGGAGCTCGCGGAGTCGGCGCTGCGCGCGGCCGGGGCACACGCTAACGCGTTGTCCGGACACGAGGCGACGATCAAGCACGCCTTCAGTCACTTCGATCTTGAGATCACCCCGCTGGTCGCGGAGGTCGTTACCGACGCGGCGCGCGTGATGGAGGGGCCGGCGCAGACGTGGTACAACTCGCGCGCGCCGGCGAGCCTCGGACTCGCCGCACCGGTCGCGACTCTCCTGCGCGAGCTCGAGAACGACGACAAGCCCAGCCCCACGTCCTGACGACGAGCGAGTCGGCAATGCCACGCATGGTTGAATGTGTCGTGCTCAAGCGATCGGCCGAAGGGCTCGACTACGCACCGTATCCGGGCGAGCTCGGCCAGCGGATCTATGCGGAGGTGTCGAAGGAAGGGTGGCAGCGCTGGGTCGCGCACCAGACG
Organism: uncultured Steroidobacteraceae bacterium; assembly: GCA_964395195.1. Classification (GTDB taxonomy): domain Bacteria; phylum Pseudomonadota; class Gammaproteobacteria; order Steroidobacterales; family Steroidobacteraceae; genus CAIKZZ01. The sequence continues at coordinate 658 of CAYNCY010000084.1, read as the reverse complement.
ATGCTGCTGAACGAATACCGGCTCACGCCGATCGAGCCGAAGGCCCGTGCGTTCCTCGTCGCCGAGATGCAGAAGTTCCTGTTCGGCGTGGGGGCGGCAACGCCGGAAGGGTTTGTCGCGCCGGATCCGGCTAAACCCGTGCCTTGACGTCCTCTCCCGGCGACCGGTCTAATACGCGCCCGCTCGGGGGGCAGTTGACAACTGTCCTGTGTATAATCAATAGCTTAGCGCGGCCAGGTAGCTCAGTTGGTAGAGCAGCGGACTGAAAATCCGCGTGTCGGCGGTTCAATTCCGCCCCTGGCCACCACCCACCACCGAGCATGTCGATGGCGCGCCGCCGGTCATCCGGGCGGCCTGCTGCCGCCGACGACCAGGGGTTCGTCGAGCGCTCGCCGATATTCCTCCTCGCGTATCGCATCCACCGACCGCAACTTTGCCAGTAGGTCGTCGATCAGCGAGCGCAGCCCAGGCCCCGGCGAGCCGTGCGCGAATGAACTCTGGTACTTGATCGGCCCGGGGATGATCGCGACCAGGAAGGCTGTCTCGGCCGGCGTCAGCGCGCGAGGTTCGCAACCGAAATAGGTGCGGGCCGCGGGCCGCAGGCCACGCAGGTCCGGTCCCCATTCGATGATGTTCAGATAGATCTCGAGGATACGAT
>CAYNCY010000083.1:0-10813 GCA_964395195.1 uncultured Steroidobacteraceae bacterium | reverse complement strand
GCGCGTGGAACTACCCGCTGCAGATCGCCTGCTGGAAGTCGGCGCCCGCGCTCGCCTGCGGCAACGCGATGCTCTTCAAGCCCGCCGAGCTCACGCCCCTGACCGCGATCGAGCTCGGCAAGATCTACGACCAGGCGGGTCTCCCGCCCGGTGTCTTCCAGGTCGTGCAGGGCCGCGCCGACACGGGGCGCCTGCTGAGCCGCCATCCGCACATCCGCAAGGTCTCGCTGACGGGTGAAGTCGGCACCGGCAAGGCCGTGATGAGCGATGCCTCCGCGACGCTCAAGTACGTCACGCTCGAGCTGGGTGGCAAGTCGCCGCTGATCGTGTTCGACGACGCCGGCATCGACAACGCCGTCTCGGGTGCCCTGCTCGCCAACTTCTACTCGGCGGGCGAGGTCTGCTCGAATGGCACGCGGGTCTTCGTGCACCGGCGCATCAAGGACCAGTTCATCGAGCGGCTGCGGGCACGCGTCGCGGCGATGAAGGTCGGCGATCCGCTCGACCCGGCGACGCAGGTCGGCGCGCTCATCTCCGAGGCGCACATGGAGAAGGTGCTCGGCTACATCGCGCGCGGTCGCCGCGAGGGCGCGCGCCTCGTGATCGGCGGCGAGCGCGTCACGACCGGCGATCTCGCGAACGGCTTCTTCGTCTCGCCGACCGTGTTCGACGGCTGTCACGATGACATGGTCATCGTGCGCGAGGAAATCTTCGGGCCAGTCATGACGGTGCTCGACTTCGAGACCGAGGAGGAGGTCATCGGCCGCGCCAACGACACCGAGTTCGGCCTCTCGGCGGGCGTCTTCACCAACGACCTCGCGCGCGGACATCGCGTGATCGCGCGGCTCGAGGCCGGCACCTGCTGGATCAATCACTACAACGTGACCCCCGTCGAGATGCCCTTCGGCGGCTTCAAGCGCTCCGGCCTCGGCCGCGAGAACGGCCGCGCGGCGCTCGAGCACTACACGCAGCTGAAGAGCGTGTACGTGGCGCTGCGCGACATCGAATCGCCTTACTGAGCCTCAAGACGACCGTGTCCGACGAGACTTTCGACTACGTGATCGTGGGTGCCGGCTCCGCCGGCTGCGTGCTCGCAAACCGGCTGACCGAGGACGGCAAGAACAGCGTGCTGCTGCTCGAGTTCGGCGGCTCCGACCGCTCGATCTTCATCCAGATGCCCTCGGCGCTCGCGATCCCGATGAACCGCCCGGAGTTCAACTGGTTCTATCACACCGAGCCCGAGCCGCACCTCGGTGGCCGGCAGATGCACACGCCGCGCGGCAAGGTGCTCGGCGGCTCGTCCTCGATCAACGGGCTCGTGTACGTGCGCGGCAACGCCCGCGACTTCGAGCGCTGGGAGTCAGAGGGTGCGCGCGGCTGGGGCTACCGCCAGGTGTTGCCGTACTTCAAGCGCGCCGAACACCGCCACGACGGCGGCGACACGTATCGCGGCGACCAGGGTCCCCTCGGAACGTGCTACGGCACCGTGTCGAACCCTCTGCACGCCGCCTGGCTCGCGGCGGCAAAGGAAGCGGGCTACCCCGCGACCGCCGACATCAATGGCTTCCAGCAGGAAGGCTTCGGCCGGATGGACATGACGGTCGATGGCGGCGTGCGCGCCAGCGCCGCGAACGCCTACCTGCGCCCGGCCATGCGCCGCCCGAACCTGACCGTGCGCACCCGCGCCCGGGCGAGCGCTGTTCTCTTCGAGGGACGGCGCGCGACGGGCGTCCGCTATCGCCGCGGCGGCACGGAGACGACGGTACGCGCCCGGCGCGAGGTCCTCGTGTGCGCGGGCTCGATCGCCTCGCCGCAGCTCCTCAAGCTCTCGGGGATCGGACCCGCCGCCGAGCTTGCCGAGCACGGAATCCCGGTCGTTCGCGACCTGCCGGGCGTCGGCGAGAACCTGCAGGACCATCTCGAGTTTTACTTCCAGATGGCCTGCCGCGAGCCGATCACGCTCTACTCGGCGATGAACCCGTTCGCGAAGTTGCTGATCGGCATGCGCTGGATCCTGTTCAAGGACGGACTCGGTGCCACCAACCATTTCGAGACCTGCGGATTCATCAGGAGCCGCGCCGGCATTCCCTTCCCCGACATCCAGTACCACTTCCTGCCGATGGCGGTGAGCTACGACGGCTCCTCGCTCGCGCACGAGCACGGCTTCCAGGCGCACGTCGGGCCCATGCGGTCAAAGAGCCGCGGCTGGGTGCGCCTCGCCTCGGCCGATCCCGCCGCAAAGCCCAAGATCTTCTTCAACTACCTGAGTCATCCGGACGACTGGACCGAGATGCGTGCCTGCGTGCGACTGACGCGGGAGATCTTCGGGCAGCACGCGTTCGACCGGTACCGCGGTCGCGAGATCCAGCCGGGTGTCGACGCCGTTACCGATGCCACGATCGATGAGTTCGTGCGCCAGAAGGTCGAGAGCGCGTATCACCCGTCGTGCTCGTGCAAAATGGGCGATCCCTCGGATCCGCTCGCGGTGGTCGGTCCCGACACCCGCGTGCTCGGCATCGAGAACCTGAGGGTCGTCGATTCGTCGATCATGCCGTCGATCACGAACGGCAACCTGAATGCGCCAACGATCATGCTGGCGGAGAAGGCGGCCGATCACATCCTCGGGCGACCGTTGCTGCCGGCGGCCGACGTGCCGCTCTACGAGTCGCCGAACTGGCAGACGCGCCAGCGTTGAGGATTCAGGCCGCGCTCAAGTCCCGGGGTCGAGCCCGGCGTCGGCGATCGCAACCGCGCGCTTCTCGCTCTCGAGGTCGAGTCCCCGGCACGCGATCACGTAGATGATCGTCGAGACAGGCAGCCCCACCAGCATCGCGATGTCCGCGCCGCCGAGTGCCGTCGCGACGGGGCCCCGGTAGATGCCGGTGCTGAAGAACGGGATCATCGAGATGAAGCCGCCGGCGTAGGCCACGAGTCCTCGCCAGTTCCAGCGCCCGTACATTCCGTGGGGGTTGAAGATCTCGCGCACCGAGTAGTGGCCGCGTCGCACGTAGTAGAAGTCGACGAGGTTGATCGCCGTCCACGGCGTGAACAGGTAGAGGAGGATCGCCAGGAACTCGCCGAACTCCTTCGCGAAGTCGGCGGAAGCGCCGAGCGCGATCCAGCAGGAAACCACGAGCGTGATGAGGAGCGTCAGCATGCGCTGCGTGACGGTGGGCTTGAGCGGACGGATCGAGTCTGCGACGCTCAACAGCGTCAGCGACGCGCCGTAGAAGTTCAGCGTCGTGATCGTGATCAGGCCCAGCATGGAGGCGACGAGGAAAGGCGCACCCGATCCCGGCAGTATCTGGTCGGCCGCGGCCTTGAGTGCGGCCGAGAGATCGAGCGTTGGGAACATCGCGGCCGCGAAGGTGCCGATCAGCATCGCCCACGTGCCGCCGATGAACGCACCGAGATAGGTCCACCAGAACGAGGCCCTGACGCCAACGTCGCGCGGCAGGTAGCGCGAGTAGTCGGACACGTAGATCGACCAGGACACCTGGTAGGCCGCGGCCGCGAAGAGCTGCGTCAGGAACGGCACGGTCCGGAAGTTGCCGAGATCGAGCTGCGCGGCCGAGTAGTGGGCCGTGAACGCGTAGCCGGTCATGATCGCGAACACCACGAGGAGCAGGTAGGCGAGCCAACGCTGTGCCTTGTGGATCAGGTCGTAGCCGACTGCGGCGAGCGCGGCGCCGAGCACACCGACCGCGACGATGGTCGCGTTCGGGCGCCAGTTGAAGAGCGTCACCAGCGTATCGGCGGCGAGCACCTGGTTGAAGGCGTTGTAGCCGACGTAGGTGACGAGCGCGACGCACCAGACGAGGAGGGCGCCGAGGTACCCGAACTGCGGCCGCGACTGGATCATCTGCGGCAGGCCCAGCTGCGGGCCCTGCGTCGAGTGGAAGGCCATGAAGAACGTGCCGAACGCCGATCCGATCAGGACCGCGATCGTCATCCACACGAGGTTGCCGCCGAGGGCGACGCCGACGAAGCCGGTCGCAATCGTCGCCAGATGGGCATCGCCCGTGAACCAGACCGGCCACAGGTGCCAGACCTTGCCGTGGCGCTCGGCGAGCGGCACGTAGTCGATCGAGCGTTTTTCGATCAGCGAACGTTCAGCCACGCGAAACTCCGGCTCTATCGGGCAAAGGACGGAAGGTCGTCACCGCGACCCAGCGCGCACGTTTCCGTTCGGCACGCGCCGTCCGGCGACGGATGTCGCCGGACGTGGCACCGGAAACGCCTAGAACTTCATCCCGGCCGACACCCCGATGATGCGCGGCCGCAGCGGCGTCTGCGCGACGATGAACTCGTCCGTGCTCGTGAACGTCGAGGCGTGCGAGTTGCTCAGGTTCTCGCCGATGAGCGACACGTTCCACGCATCCTTCGAGATCCCGATCGATGCGTCGTAGGACGTGTAGGCGGGATTCTCGAAGCGCAGACGCCCGGTCGTGATCGGATCGCCCGTCTGCAGGATCGGATTGGCGCCCGCCTGCGTGAACGAGTGCCCGGTGTGGCTCGCGCCGACCTGAACGAACGAGAGGTAGTCGCCGATCGACCACTCGTAGCGGCCGCGCAGGCTGAACTGGATCGGCGGCGAGTTGGCGCTCGGCGCGCCAACCGGACCAAACAGATTTGAGACCGACGCGCAGGTGCCCGAGTAGAAGCTGCCGCCGCAGTTGACCGTGATCGGGTGGCCAAAGTTGCCGCTGGCCGAGTTGTTGTCGATCAGCGCCGGCGAGTTGACCTGCCGGCTGTGGTTCCACGAACCCGCCGCCTGCACGGTCAGCCCGTGCACGATGCGCGCGACGATCGACGTCTCGAGTCCCTTGATGACGAAATTCTGGCCGTTGGTGTCGTAGAACACGTTGCCGACGAGGCCCGGGTTGAAGAACGCGACCTGCACGTTGTTCCAATTCTCCTGGTAGATCGCGCCGTTCCACTGCAGCCGCCGGTTGAAGAGCTCCGTCTTCCAGCCGATCTCGTTGTTGGTCAGCTTGTCCGAGAGGTACTGGGCCGGCAGGATGTACTGCGCCACCTGGTCGGGTCCGAAGGCGTGCTGGGTGCCGCCATTCTGGTTGAAGCCGCCCGGCCGGAAGCCCTGCGAATACGTGTAATACAGCATCGTGTCGGGCGTCACGTGCCAGGTCAGGTTGCCGCGGCTCTTGAAGCCCGACTCCGTGCCCTTCAGGTGCTGGCCCTCGAGCCCGTAGTTGTCGTTCTGGCAGCCATTCGGCGGCACGCCCTGCTCGAAGCAGAAGAAGCTGCCGGTGACGCTGCCCTTGAAGGTGTTCGTGAAGCTGAAGTGCCGCGTGCCGAGCGTCGCCGTGAGCACCTTCGGAATCAGGTCGTAGTCGACCGACAGGAAGAACGCGGTCTGCTTGGTGTCGCGCACGTCGTCCTGGTAGAAGGAGCTGTTCGGATCGCGGACCCCGGGGTTCACGACGGTCGAACCCGGGTCAGTACCGATGTTGGAGAAGCAGCCGGTGTTGCCGGGATCGACGCCGGCCGTGCCGTTGCTCGTGCACGACGGCACCGTCTTGTAGCGCCAGTCGCTCTGGTCAGAGAGCTTGTTGTCCTCGTAGTAGGCACCGATGATGCCGCGGAAACGCCAGTCATCGGGCGTGCTGAAGCGCAGCTCGTGCTGCATGTGCTCGTTGCGCTCGACCGAGTGCCAGACCACGCTCGGCGAGTAGCAGGTCGAGGTGAGGCCCTGGTCGCCGCCCGTTCCCGGCCCGTAGCACTGGTAGTAGTCGGCGTAGAAGCCGCGCGAGTAGTTCGTGTAGTCACCGACCTGGTCGACATTGCGCACCAGGTAACCGCCCGTATAGACGGCCTTCAGTGCCCCGATCTTGCCGTTCACCGTCCACGACGTGCTCTCGAACTTGTCCTTGTCGTACGAGTTGTTGAACTGCGTGACCTCGAGTGGCCCGAGCGCCGCCCCGTCGGAGGCGTTCGGCTGCTGGTAGAAGACGCCCTCGGTGTTCAGGTTCTGGTACATCTGCGTCAGCAGCACGTCCCAGTCGTCGTTGATCTTGTAGAGCGCTTCCAGCCTGAAGCCCGTGTACGTCGCCGGGTTGATCGCGCGCTTGGCGATGTTGTAGTTGTTGATCGATGCGGCGCCGGGCGGAACGCAATAGCCAGAGCCGCCATCGGACTGGCCGTTCGGGCATTGGCCGTTCGTGGAGGGGTAGTTCGCGTAGTGGATGCCGACGTCGGTGTTCTTGCGCGTGAACGTCGCCGGCACGTTGTCGATGTAGCCGCCGCGCCGGTCGTTGTAGATCACGGCGCGAATCGCGGCCGTGTCGGCGATCAGTGGCAGGTTGATGACCGCCGTCAGGTCGTTGTTCGCATCGCCGTGCGCGGTACCGCTGTAGCCGGCCTTGACGCTGCCTTCGGTGACGTTGAGCTTCGGCTCGTTGGTGATGTAGCGGATCACGCCGGCTTCCGCGCCCGACCCGAACAGCGTTCCCTGCGGTCCTTCCAGAACCTCGATGCGGTTCAGATCCGCGGCGTAGATGTCGAGGTTGCGGCCCGGCAGCTGTCCCGACTGGTTGTCGAGGTAGATCGCCACGTTCGGATACACCGCGGTCGAGCCGCTGCCCTGGCTCGGTTGCGCGCCGGCGCTGAGGCCGCGCATGAAGACCTCGTTCTGGCCCGGCCCGTTATTCGCGCTCGAGACGTTCGGCAGGTACTTGATGTAGTCGTCGAAGGTCGAGATGTTGAGTTCGGTGATCGTCGAGGCCGTGAACGCCTGCATCGAGATCGGCACGTTCTGCATGCTCTCCGAGCGGCGCTGCGCCGTGACGATGATCTCGCCGAGAGAATCGGAATTGGCCGCCGCCGGGCTGTCCGCAGCCAGCGCCGGATGACCGACCGCGACGCCGCTCAGCACGGCCGCGATCGCAAAGGAGAGCTTCGTCTTCATGGCGTGTTCCCTTGATTGAAGTCTGGAGTGTTCGCCGGCCGCCCAGTGGCTGTGTCGGCCGTCAGGTTTAGGTCGCGGAGGCGGCGCATGGGCGGGCGGGCGGCGCATTGCGTTGGCCGGCCACTGTTCGGATCCGCATGGCTCTCCCCTTCGTGCGTCGTCGCTGTCTGCCATTCGGTGCCGCGCATTGAATGCACGGTCAACCAGAGTCCCCTTGGCACGCGAATCCAGTTTGTCGCAACAGGTTGCCGGAAGCAAGATTCGGCGCACGCCGCCGAAATACCAGCCGCTATCAATACATTACGGCCGAAATCCGCGCTACCTCGACGGGTCGTACCGCCCGCGCAACAGTCTTGAATGCGCGTTCAGTACGGCGTCAGCGGGCCGTCAGTGGGCCTTCGCGAGCTCAACCTTGATCCAGGCATGGACCTTCTGGTCGAGGAGTTCGAGCGGGATGGCGCCGTTGGCGAGCACGGCATCGTGGAAAGCGCGGATGTCGAAGCGGTTGCCGAGCGCGTTCTCGGCCTCGGCTCGCAGCGCGAGGAGGCGGAGCTGCCCGACCTTGTAGGCGAGCGCCTGGCCCGGGCCGCCGATGTAGCGGTCGATCTCGTTGACGATGTCGGTCTCGGTCTTGGCCGCGTTGTCCTTGAAATAGTCGATCGCCTGCTGGCGCGTCCAGTGCTGGGCGTGGATGCCGGTGTCGACCACGAGCCGCACCGCGCGCCACATGTCGTAAGTCAGCTGCCCGAAGCGCGAATACGGGTCCTTGTAGAGCCCGAGCTCGTAGCCGAGCCGCTCCGAGTAGAGGCCCCAGCCCTCGACGAAGGCCGTGTAGCCGGCGAAACGGCGGAACTTCGGCAACTCGCCGTGCTCCTGCTCGAGCGCGATCTGCAGGTGATGGCCCGGGACCGATTCGTGCGAGGTCAGCACCTCGATCTCGTACTTCGGGCGCACTTCGGGCCGGTACAGGTTCACGTTGAAGTAGCCCGCGCGCCGGCCGTCGGCCGACGGGCCGCTGTAGTACGCCGTCGTCGTATTGGGCGCCGTGATCGCCGGGATCGGCCGCACGCCGAAGGGCGTCCGGTAGAGCGTGCCGAAGAGCTTGGGCAGCTCGGGCTCGATCTGCTTCGCCGTCACGATGTATGCGCGATAGAGCTCATCGGGCGTCGCGAAGTAGAACTGCGGGTCGGTGCGCAGCTTCGTGAAGAACTCCTGCAGCGTGCCCTTGAAGCCAACCTCGTCCAGCACCTTCTGCATCTCGAGGCGGTTGCGGGCGACCTCCTTGAGGCCGATCTCGTGGATCTCCGCCGGCGTCATCTTCGTCGTCGTGTGGTACGAGACGCGGTTCTGGTAAAACGCGAGCCCGTTCGGTGTGTCCCAGACCCCCGGGTTGGCGCGGCAGGCCGGCAGGTACTCCGTGCGGAAGAACGCATCGAAGCGCCGGTGCGCCGGGATGACGCTCTCGGCGATGGACTTGCGCGCGTGCGCGGCGAGGCGCGCCTGGTCGGCCGCGGGAATCGCCGCCGGGAAGCTCTTGAAGCGCGCGTAGAAAAGGCTGTCCTCGGGCTTGTCGACGATCTGCTGGGCGAGCTGCGGCAACACGCGTTGCATGAGTTCGCGCGGCTGCGTGCGTTTCTCGCGCGCGCCCGCGCGCAGGAGATCTGTGTACTGCTGCATGTACGCCGCGACCCCGTCGATGCGCTTGAGCCACGCCTCGTAGTCGGCGACCGTCTCGAAGGGCATGTCCTCGGCGATCTCGCTCAGCGTCTGGATGCCACCGGCCGCCGACATCTGGAAGTACTCGAGGTGGAACTCAGAGTCGGCGAGCCGCTGCGTGTACTCGCGCTCGAACAGGTCGTAGTTGAGCTGCTCGGCTTCCCCGAGCGCGTCGCGCGGGATCGTCCTGAGCTCGGCCAGTATCGCCAGGTCGGATGCATGGCTTCGGTCGAGGTGCGCGCGCGAGACGTCCGGCCAGCGGTCGTTGAAGCGCGTGTCGCCGACGTAGGTCGCGCCGATCGGGTCGTCGTTGAGGTCCTGTTCCCAGCCGCGATCGAACAGCGCATGCAGGCGATCGACCGGGGACGCGGCGGCCGCGGCGGCCGCGGCGGGCTCGAGCGGCACGAGGGCGAGAAGGGCGAGGAGGCCGGTGACGAGGACCGTGCGGCGAATCATGGAACGCTCCGGGTGAGGGTTGTGACCGCGACCACGCACCGCCCGGGAGGCTCGGGCGCCCCGACCGGAGGATGTGCGCGCCTTTTGCGCGGCGGGCGCGTATCATAACGACTTCGCGAAAAGACCTGTCCGGAGAGACCGCGAGACCGTGGCGAGAGCGCCCGGTACGCGCGGCGCCGAAGGCGCAACCCGCCCGGAAACGCTCAGGCAGAACAACGGCAAGGTCTCGCGAGCTCTGGAGAGCGGTCCGCGGCGTGAGCCGTAGGACCCACCGAAGGGGTGCGGCGCGGCATGGGCTGCGCTTGATCTCTCAGGTCAACGGACAGAGGGGCGACAGGCGGCGGCCTGTCGCCCTTTTTTTATGGGGCGGGTCGCCAGTGGCGTCGATCCGGAGAACCCATGCCCCTGCAGACACCTCTATATGAACGCCACCGCGAACTCGGTGCGCGCCTCGTCGACTTCGGTGGCTGGGACATGCCGCTGCAGTACGGCTCCCAGCTCGAGGAACACCATGCCGTCCGGCGCGATGCGGGCGTCTTCGACGTCTCGCACATGCGCGTCGTCGAGGTGACCGGCGCGCGCGCCCGGGCGTTCCTCCAGCACCTCCTCGCGAACGACGTCGCGCGGCTCACGACGCCGGGCAAGGCGCTCTACAGCTGCATGCTCAACGAGTCGGGCGGCGTGATCGACGATCTCATCGTCTACCACCGCAGTCCCACCGCGTACCGGCTCGTCGTCAACGCCGGCACCGCGGAAAAGGACCTCGCCTGGATCGAGGCCGCCGCGCGCCCGTCCGGCGTCGCGATCGAGTCGCGTCGCGACCTCGCGATGCTCGCGGTGCAGGGGCCCCACGCGCGCGCGAAGCTCGCAACGCTGCTCGCGCCGGATGACGCCCGGCGCGCGCTCGCGCTCGAGGCGTTCTTGGGCACGGACCTGGGCGCCCCCGGGCGCGACGCGTTCATCGCGCGCACCGGCTACACCGGCGAGGACGGCTTCGAGATCGTGCTCGGCGCCGGCGAGGTGGTGGCGTTCTGGGACGCGCTGCTCGCGGCCGGCGTGCGGCCGTGTGGACTCGGCGCGCGCGACACGCTCAGGCTCGAGGCCGGCATGAACCTCTACGGCAACGACATGGACGAGACGACGAGCCCGCTCGAGTCGGGGCTTGCCTGGACCGTCGCCTTCGAGCCCGAGCGCGACTTCATCGGCCGCGCGGCGCTCATCGGCCAGCGCGCGGCCGGCGTACCCCGGCGCCTGGTTGGACTGCTGCTCGAGGACAAGGGCGTGATGCGCGGCCACCAGAAAGTGTACGGCGCCGCGGGCGAGGGCGAACTCACGAGCGGCACCTACTCCCCGACGCTCGAGCGCTCCATCGCATTCGCACGACTGCCCGCGGGTCTCACCGGGCCGCTCGAAGTCGACATCCGCGGCAAGCGCCTCAAGGCCCGCATCGTCAAGCCGCCGTTCGTCAGGAACGGCCGCGCATTGATCAGTCTCTAGGAGCGGTCGCGCCAGGCGCGACCGCCGGATGGATTCTTCGCACCGAGAGGACTTAAGGACATGAGCAGCAACGTTCCCGCCGGCCTTCGCTACACGAAGAGCCACGAATGGGTGAAGACGAACGCGGACGGCACCGTGACCATCGGCATCACCGACCATGCGCAGCACGCGCTCGGCGATCTCGTGTTCGCCGAGGCGCCGGCCGCGGGGCGCACCGTC
>CAYNCY010000082.1:0-10869 GCA_964395195.1 uncultured Steroidobacteraceae bacterium | reverse complement strand
CCACTTCTCGGGCGCTGATCTCAATCACGCACTGGAGAACGCTCTCGTCGTTTCGCGCAACGAGCTTAAGTATGTCGGCACGGCGTACCTGGACCTCACCGCCATACCGCCAGTTCGGTGCCGCATCGGTGCCGTGAATCAGGTGCTCCTTAACCTCATCATAAACGCGTCTCACGCACTCGCCGACCAGAAACATACACCGCAGACAGGCCGGCTGACGGTCAGTACGCGACTCGAGGACGCCTACGTGGTGATCGCCATTAGCGACAACGGTAGCGGAATACCAGACGCAATCCGCGAGCGGATATTCGACCCGTTCTTTACGACCAAGGAGGTCGGGCGCGGTACTGGCCAAGGGCTGGCGATAGCGCGATCCATTGTGGTCGACCAGCATGAAGGTCGAATTACGGTGGATTCGAGGCTGGGTCAGGGGACGACTTTTGAGGTCTGGCTGGCAGTCGAGGGTCCGACTACGGACCGTCCGGGTTGCTACCCGGCAGCCGCTGCGTAACGTCGCCACCACGATCGCACCGATGATCGGGAAGATACCGTCGCGAACGGGAGGGCACCGTGCGGCCTATCCCGTGCCCTGGCAGCGCCTTTCGGAGCGTCCCGCGAGGCTTGCAGCTGCGCGTGCCCGAGGGGTGGGTGCGTAAGCGCCTGCGGCGAGATCGGCCATCACGCCACCGGTCGCCATCCATCGTTTCATGGCGACACGGAGCCGAATGAACGCCCGGATACGAAGTTGGCAGACACGGGATTCGCTGACCTTGAGCCTGGAACCGATCTCGCGGAGAGTGAGCCCATCGTCGTAGTGAAAGCCAAGAACGGTTCGCTCATTCAACGGTAGCTCATCAATCGCCTCCGCCACCACGCGGCGAAAATCGTGCCCCGCCAGTTCGTCCGCCGGATCTGCGTTGCAATCGACCGTCATTTCGCGGACGCCGCCACCGTCGTCGATCCCCGCCCTTTCCAGGCTCAGCAGCCGTACCGCTGCGCCATCCCGCACCGCAAGATGGTAGACATCGAGCGAGATCCCAAGGGCCTTGGCTACGTCAACAGCCTTCGGACGCTCGCCCGTTCGACTCGCCACGCGGCATATTTCGGCGTCGATGGCCCGAAGACGCCGGTACAAAGATCGCGGGCTCCAGTCAGCTTTGCGCAGCGAATCCAATATCGCACCATGAATTCGAATCCCTGCGTACGTCTTGAAGCGCGCGGCCGAACCCTGTGCATATCTTCGGGCCGCCTCAAGCAGCCCGATCATGCCGGCCTGGATGACGTCATCAACCTCGACATGGCCAGGAAGTCCGCGCGCGACCCGGAACGCGATCTGTCTGACGAGATACATATGGTCGAGAACCAGGGCGTTTGCCGGCCGGGCCGCGCCCGAGGCGTCACTTGTGTGTCGGACGACACCCGGCCGGACGCTGCCGGCGGTCCTCTGCCGAAGTTGACCGATGGCCATCATGTACCTTTGATCACCGGCAGCGCCATGACAGCGTGCCGCTCTGTGCGATCCGGCACGGGAGTATGCGCCGATCCACGGTCCCGGAACGCGCGCAGTCTCTGGCTGATCGCGTTGCAGCGAGTGTCTGGAAAAGCAGCAATGGTGGGGAGCGCGTCGAAACGATGCGGCATCTGGCTCCAGTAGTGCCGCATCCCTAGGGGAGCGGTGGGAGGAGTCCGACATGAGGTTGGACGTCGTCGCACGCCACTACTGGCCAATACAGCGGCTTCGGCACCGGCGGACCGTGTGGGCAGCCAAAGCCGACAATGAGGGGCAGGTATCGTCAACTCCTCCGTCAGCGGCTCTGCAGTGGGCATACGACTTCACAGACACCAGGAGACCTCCCGGCCGATTGGAGACCCCTCCACCGGTACCGAAACAGCCGTGGCAGCGCGTCTTCCCGCCGCCCTCACGATCGTGCTTGACGAAGCCATGGCCACTCGCGACACCCGTCGCGGATCGTTTGCCGGGATCGTGTCCGCTGTCGCGCATCACTTCACTTCAGGGCAGAGCGCACCGCTCTTGAGGGCTGCGCCTTAGGGTGCGATGGAAGCCGCCAGCGCGTGGTGTGACGTGGCGAGTCGGGTTCGAGGCGCTCAAGCGGTCGGCTGGGTCGCGTTGCGGCTCGTGGCGCCCGCCAGCGACTCATCGCTACCTCGCTCGGCGAACACGTGTCCGTTGAGCGCAATTCGGCATGGCTAAGGAATAGGCCGTATCGCTCCATTGTGCGATGCAGCCAGCGGTTATGTTTCGGACAGGGGCCCTTAATCGCGGCCTATGCTGTCAATCACCTCGAGAACAACGCTGCGTCAGGGCCCACTCGACACGTACGACCAGGAGGACCGCATCCTTCTTGTCGACGACGATCTGACAACGATTCATCTGATGAGCAAGACACTGTCGGGCGTGGGTCGCTTGCGGTTTGCGACGACCGGTCGCGGTGCGCTTGAGTTGGCGCGAGAGTCGACGCCCGACCTGATTCTGCTCGATGCGCAAATGCCCGACATGAGCGGTTTTAAGGTATTCGAGGCAATCAACGCGGACCTGCAGCTCGCCGATGTGCCAGTCATCTTTGTCACGAGCCACAAAGCGATGGAGTTCGAAGTGTCGGCCCTGGACATGGGCGCCGTCGACTTCATCTCGAAGCCGATCAGCCCAGCGCTCCTGCGTGCCCGCGTCAAGACACATCTGCGCATAAAGCATGTGGCTGATGCGCTGCGCTGCGCCGCTCCGACCGACCGACTTACGGGCGCCGTAAGCCTCAGGCCATTCGAGGAAGTGCTCGAGCGCGAGTGGCGGCGAGCGTGCCGGGCCGGAGCGCCCCTTTCCCTACTGGCGGTCGGCGTCAATGACTTCAACCGGTACCACAAACACTATGGGCACCTGGCCGGCGACGTCTGCCTGACACGTGTGGCAAGCGCCTTGCAGAACTCGGCCCACCGGGCAGCGGATCTGGTCTGCCGATTCGGCGTTGCTGAGTTCCTGGTGCTCCTGCCGGGGACCGCGCGGCGCGGGGCAGAGCACGTAGTCCGCCGCATACTGCATGCCATCGATGCCCTGGGGATCGCCAACGAGGCCTCGCCAGCGGCCGGCCAGCTCGTGGCAAGCATTGGACTTGCTAGCTTCGACGAGGCGAGCGTCGGCTGGTCGTCCCGGCCGGAAGATCTGCGCTACTCTGACGACCGGCGGCTTCGAGCGGGTGCCAGCGAGCTCATCGTAGCTGCAGATCAGGCGCTGCAAGCGGCGAGGAGTCGCCTCCGTCCACGTCCGTCGCCGCAGTCTGGCGGCGCCGCCAGTTCGTCGGGCGGCATAGCAGCGGCCCCACGTGGCCCTGCACACCACCTTCCTGGACCTGGAGCTGCGCCGTGAGCGCCGGTCGGCCTCGCCAGGGAAACTGTCACTTCGTTCGCGTCGCGGCATCCACTCATTGCGCCAAATGCCTGCGCCTCGAAACGCCGAGGAGTGTCTGATGTCGCCGCCTGCTGGCGCGGTCGCCCAGGTCGGTCCCGGCATTCGCAGCCGCGACACGTTCCTCGAGGCAGGGGCGTTGCAGAATGCGATATTCAACAGCGCCAATTTCTCCAGCATTGCAACGGACGCCAATGGCGTCATCCAGATCTTTAACGTCGGCGCGGAACGCATGCTCGGCTACGCAGCGGAGGACGTCACCAACAAGATAACTCCGGCGGACATCTCCGATCCCCAGGAGGTCGTCGCCCGCGCCGCTGCGTTGAGCGTTGAGCTGCAGACGAAGATCGCTCCTGGGTTCGAAGCCTTGGTGTTCAAGGCTTCGCGAGGGATTGAGGATATCTACGAGCTGACGTACATCCGCAAGGACGGCAGCCGGTTCCCCGCCGTGGTGTCTGTCACCGCCCTGCGCGATGCCGACGACGGCATCATCGGCTATCTTCTGATTGGCACGGATAACACGGCGCGCAAACGTGCAGAGGCCCAGCTACTCAAGGCCGGCGCGTTGCAGAGCGCAATCTTCAATAGTGCCAACTTCTCGAGCATCGCTACGGATGCGAATGGCGTCATCCAGATCTTCAATGTCGGCGCCGAACGCATGCTCGGATACGCCGCCGATGAGGTGATCAACAAGATCACGCCGGCCGACATCTCCGACCCCCTCGAGGTTGTCGCGCGAGCAGCCGCTCTCAGCGTCGAGCTGCAGACAGAAATCGCTCCGGGTTTTGAAGCCTTGGTGTTCAAGGCCTCGCGCAGCATCGAGGACATCTACGAGCTGACCTACATCCGAAAAGACGGTAGCCGGTTTCCGGCCGTGGTGTCCGTCACCGCCCTGCGCGACGCGCAGGGGAAGATCATCGGCTATCTTCTCATCGGAACGGACAATACCGCGCGCAAGCGCGCGGAGGCCGCGCTACTAGAAGCCGGTGCCCTGCAGAGCGCCATTTTCAATAGCGCCAACTTTTCGAGCATAGCTACGGACGCGAACGGCGTCATCCAGATCTTCAACGTCGGTGCCGAGCGCATGCTCGGCTACACCGCCGATGAGGTAATGAACAAGATCACGCCGGCTGACATCTCAGATCCCCTGGAGGTTATCGCACGAGCAGCTGCCCTCAGTGCTGAGCTCCAAACGGAGATTGCACCCGGGTTCGAGGCCTTGGTATTCAAAGCGTCGCGCAGCATCGAGGACATCTACGAACTCACCTACATCCGCAAGGATGGCAGTCGGTTCCCTGCCGTTGTCTCCGTCACTGCCCTGCGGGACGATCAAGGTGGGATTATCGGCTTTCTCCTAATTGGCACCGACAATACGGCTCGCAAGCAGATCGAAGAGGAACAGACGCAGCTCGCGCAACGTCTCAGGGACCACCAGTTCTACACGCGCTCCTTGTTTGAATCGAACATCGACGCGCTGATGACAACCGATGCGACGGGCATCATAACGGACGTCAACAAGCAGATGGAGGCCCTAACAGGGTGCACGCGCGATGAGTTGATTGGATCGCCATTCAAGACATTCTTTACAGATCCGAAGCGCGCCGAAGCCGGGATCAAGTTGGCACTAAACAAGCGCCGAGTGACCGACTACGAACTGACCGCGCGAGACAGGAATGGCAAGGATACTGTCGTCTCCTACAACGCAACAACGTTTTACGATCGGGACAGAAAACTCCAGGGCGTCTTCGCTGCCGTACGCGAGATCACGGAGCGCAAGCAATACGAACGGTCGCTTCGAGAAGCGACCGATCGGGCGGAGCTCGCGAACTGCGCGAAGAGTGAATTCCTGGCGAACATGAGCCACGAAATCCGCACACCCATGAACGCCGTGATCGGCCTTTCGTACCTGCTTGGACATACGCATCTTGACCCGGAGCAGGCATCGTTTCTGGGTAAGATCCAGCTAGCAAGCAAGTCGCTGCTTTCAGTAATCAACGACGTGCTCGATCTCTCCAAGATAGAGGCGGGCGAACTGGTCGCCGAGTGCGCCGCATTCAGCCTTCGTGACCTCCTGAACGAGGTAGCCGAGGTGATGGCTGTACACACCGACGCCAAAGGGATCGCCTTCGCGGTCGACGCACCGGACGACCTTCCGCTGACGCTTCAGGGCGACGCAACGCGTCTCCGCCAAATTCTGACGAACCTGCTGTCCAATGCAATCAAGTTTACCGATCGTGGCCGGGTGGAACTGAGCGTCAGTTGCCTTGCCGCTACACAATCGCACGTGACATTGCGTTTTGGCGTAAGCGACACAGGCATCGGAATCGCACCCGAAATCCAGGGCCGGCTCTTCTCGCCGTTCACCCAGGCTGATGCTTCAATCACGCGGCGCTACGGAGGGACGGGTCTCGGTCTGTCGATTGTCAAGCACCTGGCGAGCCTTCTCGGTGGCACCGTAGGTGTCGACAGCACCCCCGGCGTCGGTAGCAAGTTTAACGTCGTTCTCGACTTTGCAGTTGCGCCCGCCGCCGCGCCGGTTTCCACAAGCACCGCACCGACGTCGCCGGACGACCACGCGCTGCTAGGCATCGGAGTACTGGCGGTCGATGACAGCGATATCAACCTCGAGGTTGCCAAACGCATCCTGGAGCTCGTTGGCGCGCGAGTTCGGCTCGCGAGCAACGGACAGGAGGCATTTAACCGGCTGCAGGCGGAGCCGAACGCGTTTGACGCGGTGTTAATGGACGTACAGATGCCGGTACTGGACGGTCATGCAGCCACACGAAAAATCCGCAGCGAACTCGGACTGGTGGATCTGCCGATCATTGCGTTGACAGCGGGCGCGCTCAGCAGCGAACGGCCGCGCGCCATCGCGGCCGGCATGGACGATTTCATCACGAAGCCTTTCGACCCGCAGGCGCTGGTGAGTATCATCCTCCGGTACGTACGGCGCATGCGTGCTTCGGACGCCACGGTGATTGACTCAGCGACTCGGGGCTTGCCGCGGGAACCTGTCGTCTGGCCGGAGATCGAGGGAATCGACGCGAACGATGTTCGGGTCCGACTGAGTAATGACGTGACCTTGTTCCGGTCGAGTCTCAGACGCTTGCTTGAGGAATTCTCCGACATTGCAGGTCCGGAAGGTGAGGCTCACTGGGCCCAATGGGCGACCAACGTCGGGCGTATGCACAAGCTTAAGGGCTGCGCCGGCATGCTGGGGGCGAAGGGCATCGCACAATTGGCGGCGGACGCTGAGGTTGCCTGTGGCGCCGGCGACTTGGTGCAGACCTCCAGTCTCGCCGCCACGCTGTCGGCTGCCGTAGAGGAACTGCGGCTCAGCGCGGAGCGCGTCTTCGCTGAAATGGCGGCTGGTGACCGGCCCCCCGTAACGTCCGGCGCCGCGCTCGAGCCTGAACGACTCCTCGATCTGATCCGACGCTTGCGCGAGAACGATCTCTCCGCTCTCGGTTCATTCGATGCAATATCGCCGCAACTTCGGCGCTTGCTAGGCGATGCCGCGTTCGGGAGAGTCCGGGCGGACGTCGACGGACTTCGCTTCGCTGTCGCCGTCGACTCGCTCGAGGCCATTCATACGTAGCCGACGTCATCTCGCAGCGCGTCTCGCGCTCCGTTGTGCCGGTTACGCTGCCACTGAGCCCCGGCAGGTGCACCGGAACTTCTAACGGGAACACCTGACGAGGCCTATCGAGAAGTGATTCAGAAGACAACCCGCTCTCGGCGGGCTAGCTCGCGCCGCATCGGCTCATCCAAACGACCCCTACAGGGTCGCCAGCCACCCGCTGCCATCAGATCGGGCACACGCACCGAACTTTAGTGCTGCCGTTTCGCTGCAAGGCAATCGACAGGTGGCCACCGATGACGCGCGCCCGGTATCGCATGAGCTCCACGCCAATGCCCGCGACATCCCCTTGCCGCGGAACACCGCGTCCGTCATCGCGGACGGTCAGGCAGAGACGATC
Source organism: uncultured Steroidobacteraceae bacterium (assembly GCA_964395195.1). GTDB lineage: Bacteria > Pseudomonadota > Gammaproteobacteria > Steroidobacterales > Steroidobacteraceae > CAIKZZ01. The sequence continues at coordinate 3,471 of CAYNCY010000082.1, read as the reverse complement.
ACCACGGGCGCTGAGGCAGATCCGCGTTCGCAGGGACCTCGCGTGCTTGACGGAATTCCAAACCGCTTCTTGCGCGATCCGGTACAGGTGCTCGGCCGTCTGTGACCGAACGTGCAGCGCCGACGTGGCCCGCAACGTGACGACTACTTGGACACCGTGGAGATCGGCGGTCGTGGAGGCAAGCCGCTGTAGCGCTGAAGTCAGGTCGCCACTCGCCATGGCCAGCGGTGCGAGCCCATGCGCCATCATGCGGGTATCGTGGCATGCTTTTGCCGCAATCGAGGCGATCCGCTCTAGATCGGTAGAGGCCGTGTGGCCCGCCTGCCGACTGCGCTTGGCGGCGGCTGTGGCGAGAAGTGACAACCCAACAAGGTCCTGCCCCAGGCCGTCGTGCAAATCGAGCGCGAAGCGCCGTTGCTCGTTGGTCGACGCTTCCAGGATATGGGCTTCCAAGCGCCGTCGCTCGGTGATATCGAGGCGCATGACTACCGCCCCATTCGGGTGGTCGCGGGCGAGCGGCGACACCGTGATCAGGAACCAACGCTGCTCGGTCGCCGAACTGACAACGTACTCCGTCGAGAACGTGGCGGAGTCTCCGGACAGGACCGAAAGGGCTCCCGCTGATATAGGAAGGGATCCGTAGGGATCGCTCTCCGCCAGCTGGTCGTCAAGGAGAAGAAACTTCTCCCCGATTCGGTAGCCGGCGTGGGCTGCATTCTCGTCGCTGTCGATCTGCCATGCCGCATTGACCGCGACGATGCGTCCCTGCGTGTCGAGTAAAGCGGTTTGAGCTGGAAGAGCGTTGAGAATAGACGCCAGTGTGACGGCTTCGCTAAGCCGCACCTCCTCCTGCGCGTGCCGCAATACGAACGTTCGACCGGACAGATCAACGACTGTGTCTACCTCTCCGGCGGTCAGTTCCTCCAGGCGGTGTTCGGTTTCCTGTAGCGTTTTTATCAGCGCGCCGATCTCGCGATCCGCGGCAGATGGAAACAGTCGTGCGTTGGCGGTCACGGCTCGAGTGAATCGAGCCCCAAGGCCCGCAATAGCGGTTCCATTTGGCTCAAGGTACCCACGATGCGCCGAACCGGTAACGGCGTCAGCTTCACGAGCGTGGGTGTCATCACGATTCCGTCAGTGAGTGCGAGCTCTGGGTGTCGTAACACATCGACGATCTCGACCGAATTCCGAAGAAATAGGCGTGCGCGACACAGCGCGGTCAGGTTTGCGATGGCCTTCGCGGAATTCGGGGTGTCGTCGGCAACGTAGAGCCGGAATGAAAACATTGCCGTGCGAGCCATATCGTTACTTCCGTGTCGGACGTGCCGAGTCGGCACCGCGCAATTCTTCCAGCCTCGTCAGACCGCGAGACAGTTCCCCTTTTGTGCTTTCGGCCGCACGCGTAAGGAACACTTTCTCGACCTTCTTTGCGTTGATCTCCACCTGCAACGATCCGGCGCGCACTTCGAGCTCAGCGGTCTCGGCGTCGAGTCGGACGCGCTTGAGTTTGCCAGCCGCCTCGCTGACCTCATTGGCGACACGATCGGCACGCTCTTTTTCCCAGCGCAGCGTGCCCATCAGCACCTCGCCACCCGCCGTATAGGCGTCGGTAAGCGTTACGCCCCCATCGCTCAGTATCAATTCACGCACCTGATTAGAGTGCGCCGTGCCACGAGATTTTATGATCGACAGTCCTCGATTGCGCTCGCCCGCTTGCACTAGATAGCTCAGGTGGATCCACGTATCGGCGAGCTTCGATATCTGCAGCGGCGAGCCGATTTCGCCGGCAACTTCGCCCAGATGACTGGTGCAGACGAGAGTCGTGCCGTCGGCCTTCGACCAGTCGATCAATCGCTGTACTACGCTGTGCGCGGTTACCTCGTTGCCAGAGCGGGAAAGCGACGAGATTGGATCAACGACGATGCAACGGGTCTTGTGTTCCTTCGCCAGGGCCTTGACGTGCGCGAGGAAGGTCTCAGCGCTTCCTACGATGGTTCTAGCCGAAATCATCTTCAGGTAGCCACTCTTCACATAGCGGTCCAGTTGTATTCCGACGGAGGCGAGGTTACGTATCACCTCTGTGCCGTCCGACACGAAACTCACGAACATCGTGCGCTCGTGCCGACGGCACGCTGCCTGAGCGAACGCACCGCCGAGCGTCGTCTTGGCCGTGCCCGGAAAGCCGGTGATCAGCACGCTGGCACCGCGGTAGTACCCACCGCCCAGCATCGTGTCGAGCCGATCGACGCCGCTCGAGACGCGTTCGTTAGTTAGGTTGACATCCACTCGCCCCAGAGTGCGCGCTCCGGCGACTTCCAGCCCGCCTTTGCCGATAACGAACGGCGATTCGTTCTCGTCGAAGCCGGAGCCGCGATATTTCATCACACGCAGCTTTCGCTGCGACACTCCTTCCACGACGCTTTGGTTCAGGATCACCGTGCAATCGACCATGAACTGCAGGGAGCCAAACGAATGTTCGGTTGCTGCGACGGTCGATTTCAGGTCCTCGACATCGTCCCGTGAGGTTATCAATGCCGTGAGCTTCTTCGCCAATAGCCATTCATGCAGCCGATAGACTTCGCGCCGTCTTGCTGCCGCGTCCGGCAGCAGCGCCAATGCAATGTCCAACGCGTCAAAAACGATGCGCCGCGCTCCCGTCTCTTTGATCTTTGAGCTCAGCGCCGCGCACATACCGAGGAAATCGAAGTCTCCCGACTTGACCAGGTCGGGAGCCTGCTGGGCATCCATGAAATAGATGTCCTTGCGCTGCAGTTGCGCGAGGTTCCAGTCGAAACCTTCAGCATTGGTCAGAAGTCGCCTCGCGTTTTCTTCGAAACCCACGAAAATGCCGCGCTCGCGGTAGGTGCGGGCGCCATGAACCAGGAACTGCAGTCCGAAGACGGTCTTTCCCGAGCCGGACCCGCCAACCAGTAGCGTCGTGCATCCCCGCGGCAGACCGCCTCTTGTGATTTCGTCGAAACCGACGATTCCGGTCGGCACCTTGGTGAGGGCTTTCGGTCGAGAAGTGATGACGGGTGACATGAGCTAGTGCGGCACCGTGCGGCTGCAGGACCTGTCCTCGCTGGTGTGAGGTTGCGGCACGATGGCCGGGTAGGGTACGGCGACCAGGATTCGGCCGTGACCCGCTCGTCTCGGGTCCCTCAGAAGGCATCTTTTGATCCGCATTGTCCGTTCGTCGTCGCACGTACCCGCAAGCGTCGGGAATGCGCCTTGCGTAAGGGTCCGCGGTTGTCGACATCGGCAAGCTGTGGCGACGCCCCTGACCGGCTTCGCGATCTGAGCTGCCGATCCCGGAGGGCATAACCGGATCTTTCGACGTCGTCGCCGTGCGGGCGGGCCGCCGAGGCGCCAGAGGATTTGCTCTGAATCCGAAGGGAGCGGAACTGCGAGCCACAATCCGGTTCGCGCATGCGCCAAGGAACTAGCCGCCGTTGACCTCTCGTCGCGGAG
>CAYNCY010000081.1:0-10947 GCA_964395195.1 uncultured Steroidobacteraceae bacterium | reverse complement strand
TACCGCGCGCTGCGCGACGACCGGGAAGAGATACTGGAACTCGGCCGGGTTCACGAACGCGACGCGCGCCTTGTTTTTGATCGCCGCGGTGCGAACGCGGTGCGCGAGCAACGGCGCCTCGGCGCGCAGGTCCGAGCCCACGACCAGAAGCGAATCGAGCGCATCGAGGTCCGCGAGCGAAATACCGAGGCCGGGGAAAACGGGATCCGCATCCTGGTCGCGGAAGTCGACGCGCCGCAGGCGATGGTCGAGGTTGGGCGTTCCGAGCGCGCGCGCGAGGCGCGCGAGCAGCCAGTGCTCCTCGAGCGTCGCGCCCGGGAGCGCGAGCACGCCAAGCGAATCCGCGCCGTTCGCGCCAACGGTCTCTCCAAGGCCCTTGGCGGCGGCCTCGAGCGCGGTCTGCCAGTCGGTCGCCTTGAGTTCGCCGTCGATGCGAACCATGGGGCGCAGGAGCCGGTCGTCCGCGTAGATGCCCTCGTAGGAGAAGCGGTCGCGGTCGGCGATCCAAGTCTCGTTGATGGCCTCGTTTGACCTCGGCACGATCCGCATCAGGCGGCCGCGCCGGACGTGGGCGTTCAGGTTCGAGCCGACCGCGTCGTGCGGTGACACGAGCGGCACCTCGGCCATCTCCCACGAGCGGCCCTGGTAGCGGAAGGGCTTGGAGTTGAGGGCGCCCACCGGACAAAGATCGATGATGTTGCCCGACAGCTCGTGATTGACGCTCTGCTCGACCCACGTGCCGATCTGCATCGACTCGCCGCGTCCCGTCGTGCCGAGCTCCTGGAGCCCGGCGATCTCGGCGGTGAAGCGCACGCAGCGGGTGCAGTGGATGCAGCGCGTCATGTCGGTCGAGACGAGCGGCCCCAGGTTCTTGTCCTTGACGACGCGCTTCCTTTCCGCGAAACGCGCCGCGTCCCGGCCGAAGCCCATCGCGAGGTCCTGCAGCTCGCACTCGCCGCCCTGGTCGCAGATCGGGCAGTCGAGCGGATGATTGATCAGCAGGAACTCCATCGTCGCCTTCTGCGCACCGATGGCCTTCGGGGACTTCGTGAAGATCTTCATGCCCTCGGCGATCGGGGTCGCGCAGGCAGGCATCGGCTTCGGCGCCTTCTCGACCTCGACGAGGCACATGCGGCAGTTCGCGGCGACGGTCAGCTTCGAGTGATAGCAGAAGCGCGGCACGTAGGATGCCGTCGTGTCCGTGACCTGGATGATCATCTGGCCCTTGCGGCCAATGACGGGAATGCCGTCGACTTCGACGTTGACGAGATCGGTGCTCATGCGGCGCGCCGGTCGGGGTCGTCGACGATGCTGCGGCCCTTGTGGTCGATCATGTATTCGAATTCGTGCCGGTAGTGCTTCAGGAAGCTCTGCACGGGCCAGGCCGCCGCGTCGCCGAGCGCGCAGATCGTGTGGCCCTCGATGCGGTTCGCGACGTCGAGAAGGAGGTCGAGGTCGGCGCGCGCGCCCTGCCCCGCCAGGATCTTCAGGATCAGGCGGTTCATCCAGCCCGTGCCCTCGCGGCACGGCGTGCACTGCCCACAGGACTCGGCGCGGTAGAAGCGCGAGATGCGCTCGAGCATCTTCACCATGCAGGTCGTGTCGTCCATCACGACCATCGCGCCCGTGCCGACCGAGGAGCCGATCTTGCGAAGCGCATCGATGTCCATCGTCACGCCCATCATCAGCTCGCCGGGCACCACCGGGACCGAGGAGCCGCCAGGGATCACGGCCTTCAGCTTGCGACCGCCCCGCATGCCGCCGCAGACGTCCTCGAGGAGCTCCTTGAACGGGATGCCGAGCGGGAGCTCGTAGTTGCCGGGCTTGTTCACGTGGCCCGACACCGAAAAAATGATCGTGCCGCCCGAGTTCGGGACGCCAAGCCCCGCGAACCAGGCCGCGCCCTTGCGCAGGATCGTCGGCACCGAGGCATAGCTCTGGGTGTTGTTGATCGTCGTCGGGCGGCCGTAGAGACCAAAGCCCGCCGGGAACGGCGGCTTGAAGCGCGGCTTGCCGGGCTTGCCTTCGAGCGACTCGAGGAGCGCGGTTTCCTCACCGCAGATGTAGGCGCCGGCGCCCGCGACCGCGTGCAGATCGAAGTCGACCCCCGAGCCCTGCACGTTCTTGCCGAGCAGCCCCGCCGCGTACGCCTCCTTGAGCGCACCCTCGAAGCGTGGCACGGGCTCGGCGAGAAACTCGCCGCGAATGTAGTTGTAGCCGACCGTCGCGCCCATCACGTAGCCGCCGATCGCCATGCCCTCGATCACCGAGTGCGGGTTGTATCTCAGGATGTCGCGGTCGTGGCAGGTGCCGGGCTCGGACTCGTCCGAGTTGCACACGGCGTACTTCTGGCCCGGCGCGTTCCTCGGCATGAAGCTCCACTTCATGCCGAGCGGAAAGCCCGCGCCGCCGCGGCCGCGAAGCCCCGACGCCTTCAGCTCCTCGATCAGCTTCTCGGGCGGCGTCTTCTCGCGCAGGATCTTCTCCCACGCGTCGTAGCCGCCGATGCCCCGGTACGTCTGCAAGGTCCAGCTCTCGGGGAACTTGAGCGTCTCGAACACGACCTGATTCATCTCACGCGGCATGCGGGCTCACTTCAGGCTTTCGAGGACCTGATCCACCTTCTCGGGGGTCAGGTTCTCGTAGTAGACGTGGTCGATCATCATCATCGGCGCGTTGTTGCAGGCGGCGAGGCACTCCTCCTCGCACTTGAGGAAGAACTTGCCGTCCGGCGTGCTCTCCCCCGTCTTGATGCCGAGCCGCTTCTCGACGTGGGCGACGATTTCTTCCGAGCCCCTGAGCATGCAGGCGATGTTCGTGCAGACCGACACGTGCAGGCGCCCCGCGGGCTTCGTCTCGAACATCGAGTAGAAGGTCGCGACCTCGTAGACCTGGATCGGCGGGAGCTTGAGGTAGTCCGCGACCGCATCCATCAGCGGTGCCGTCAGGTAGCCGTGGTTCTGGTGCTGCACGGCGCGCAGTGCCGCGATCACGGCCGAACGCTGCCGGCCCTCCGGGAACTTCGCCACCCAGTGGTCGATCTCGTGGAGCGTGTGCTCGCTGAGGAGCGATGGGCTCGCGGCGTCCGTCATCGATCGATCTCCCCGAACACAATGTCGAGCGTGCCGATCACGGCGACGACGTCGGCGAGCATGTGCCCGCGCACCATCTCGTCCATCGCCGCGAGGTGCGGGAAGCCGGGCGCGCGCGCCTTGAGGCGGTAGGGCTTGTTGGCGCCGTCCGAGACGAGCCACACGCCGAACTCGCCCTTCGGTGCCTCGACCGCGGCGTAGGTCTCGCCCTCGGGTACCGAGTAGCCCTCGGTGAACAGCTTGAAGTGGTGGATCAGGGATTCCATGTCCCCTTTCATCTCGACGCGGCGCGGCGGCGTGATCTTGTGATCGGTCAGCAGCGAAGGCCCCGGATTCGCCTTCAGCCACTCGACGCACTGGCGGACGATGCGGTTCGACTGGCGCATCTCCTCGACGCGCACGAGGTAGCGGTCGTAGCAGTCGCCGTTGACACCAACGGGGATGTCGAAGTCCATCTTGTCGTAGACCTCGTACGGCTGGTGCTTCCTCAGGTCCCAGACGATGCCGGAGCCCCTGAGCACCGGACCCGAGAACGACAGCGCCTTGGCACGCTCGGGGGTCACGACGCCGATGTTGACCGTGCGCTGCTTCCAGATGCGGTTGTCGGTCAGGAGCGTCTCGTACTCATCGACGCAGGCCGGGAAGCGGTTGGTGAAGTCCTCGATGAAGTCGAGGAGGCTCCCCGCGCGCGCCTCGTTGAGGCGATCGATCTCGCGCTTGCCGCGGAACTTCGAGGGCTGGTACTTCGGCATCGTCGCCGGCAGGTCCCTGTACACCCCGCCCGGCCGGTAGTAGGTCGCGTGCATGCGCGTGCCCGAGACCGCCTCGTAGCAGTCCATCAGGTCCTCGCGCTCGCGGAAGCAGTACAGGAACACCGTCATCGCGCCGATGTCGAGGCCGTGCGCGCCGAGCCACATCAGGTGGTTCAGGATGCGCGTGATCTCATCGAACATCACGCGGATGTACTGCGCGCGGATCGGCACCTCGACGCCGAGCAGCTTCTCGATCGCCATCACGTACGCGTGCTCGTTGCACATCATCGAGACGTAATCGAGCCGGTCCATGTAGCCGATCGACTGGTTGTACGGCTTCGACTCGGCGAGCTTCTCGGTGCCCCGGTGCAGGAGCCCGACGTGCGGATCGGCCTTCTGCACGACCTCGCCGTCGAGCTCGAGCACGAGCCGGAGCACGCCGTGCGCCGCCGGGTGCTGGGGACCGAAATTGAGGGTGAAGTTGCGGATTTCAGGCATTGGGCTTGCCTGTCTGAGCGGGCGGCGTGGCCGGCGCCGGCGGCGCCTGGGTCAGCTGCGGATCGTAACGGTGGTCGTCGCGAATCACGCGCGGCACGAGCGTGCGCGGCTCGATGCTGACGGGCTGGTAGACGACGCGCTTCTTCTCGGGGTCGTAGCGCACCTCGACGTGGCCGGAGAGCGGGAAGTCCTTGCGAAACGGATGGCCGACGAAGCCGTAGTCCGTGAGCAGCCGCCTGAGGTCCGGGTGGCCGCGAAAGAGGATGCCGAAGAGATCGAAGGCCTCGCGCTCGTACCAGTTGGCGCCCGGCCAGACGTCGACGACCGAGTCGAGCATCGGCGGCTCGCCGCTCTCGGCATGGACGCGCAGGCGAAGCCGGCGGTTGTGGGTGATCGACAGCAGGTGATAGGCGACCGCGAAGCGGCGCGCGCCGTCCGTGCCCTCGGTCGATGCGGGCGGCGGATTCGAACGCTCCGGTGCCGCGACGCCACGGCTGAAGCCCGTGCGGGTCGCCTGGTGCGTCTCCCACTCCTCGAGTCCGTAGGTCAGGTAGTCGATGCCGGAGGGATCGGCGAGCTGCTCGAAGGCGAACTCGGGGTCATCGCGAAGCTCCGTCGCGACGGCGATGAGATCCGCGGCGGCGACTTCCACGGTCAGTTCGCCCTTGACCGAGGGAAGCGGCGTCACGCGCGCGCCGAACTTCTCGGTGAGACGGGTTTTCAGGGTCTCGAGGGCGCTCGACACGCTCAACGCTCCGCGCCGGTCGGCGCGCTCCCTGTCGGCAGGCCGCTCATCGGGCGATCGTGCTGGTGCGGCGGATCTTCTGCTGCAGCTGCAGAATTCCGTACATCAGCGCCTCGGCCGAGGGCGGGCAGCCGGGAACGTACACATCGACGGGTACGATGCGATCGCAACCGCGCACGACCGAATAGGAGTAGTGGTAGTAGCCGCCACCGTTCGCGCAGCTGCCCATCGAGATGACCCAGCGCGGCTCGGCCATCTGGTCGTAGACCTTCCTGAGCGCCGGCGCCATCTTGTTGACGAGCGTACCCGCCACGATCATGACGTCCGACTGGCGCGGGCTCGGACGGAACACGACGCCGAAGCGGTCGAGGTCGTAGCGCGCGGCACCGGCGTGCATCATTTCGACGGCGCAGCACGCGAGGCCGAAGGTCATCGGCCAGAGCGAGCCCGTCCGTGCCCAGTTCATGAGGTCATCGACCCGGGCCGTGAAGAAGCCCTTCTGCTTGAGCCCCTGGTCGACTTCGGCGACTAATCCCATTCGAGGGCACCCTTCTTCCATTCGTAGATGAAGCCGACGACGAGGAGCCCAATGAACACCATCATCGCGGCGATGCCGAAGCGCCCGACCACGTCGAGCGACACGGCCCACGGAAAGAGGAAAGCGATCTCGAGGTCGAAGAGGATGAAGAGGATCGCGACCAGGTAGTAGCGCACGTCGAACTTCATGCGCGAGTCCTCGAAGGCCTCGAAGCCGCACTCGTAGGGTGCGAGCTTCTCGGCGTTCGGCCGGCGCGGACCGAGCAGGAAGCCGAGGACGATCAGGAGGCCGCCGAGACCCGCGGCGACGACCAGGAAGATGAGGATCGGCAGGTAGTTGTGAAGCATCACCGATAGCCTGGGGTCCGGGTGCCGGGGCCCGCGTCAACCGCCGTATTCTAGACGGCCACGGTGCACCGCGTCACGCTCGGTTCGCGTCTCGGTTGCGTCAATCAGAGTGGTGCCGACGGCCGGATTCGAACCGGCACACCTTACGGTGCTAGCACCTCAAGCTAGTGCGTCTACCAATTCCGCCACGTCGGCAATCTGTACTCTGAAACGCGCGTCCCGCCGCTCACTTCGCGGGCGGAGGACTCGTCGGCGCCGTCGCGGGCGCGGCCGGCGAGGTGCTGCCGGTCGAAGGTGCCGCGGGCGTCGTCGTCACGGGTGCCGGCGCGCTCGCCGGTACCGTATCCAGCAGGCTCTTCGGTGCATCGACGGCCCGGTGGCTCGCCATGTACGCGAGCCCGAGGCTCGTCAGGAAAAAACAGGTCGCGAGGATCGCGGTCGTCTTCGAGAAGAACGTCGAGGAGCCGCGCGCGCCGAACACCGTGCCCGAGGCGCCGGAGCCGAAGCCCGCGCCCGCATCCGCGCCCTTGCCCCGCTGCAGGAGCACGAAGCCGATGATGGCGAGCGACAGGAGCAAGTGAACGGTGAGCAGTAGATTGCTGAGCATGGTTTAACTCTTCCGCGGGGCCGATCACGCGGCCGCAGCGCAGATCTTCACGAATTCATCCGCCTTGAGCGAGGCGCCACCAACGAGCCCGCCGTCAACGTCGGGCTTGCCGAAGAGCTCCGCGGCATTGGCCGCCTTCACGCTGCCGCCATACAGGAGCCGCACCGCGCCGCCGATTGTAGCATCCCGTGCCGAGATCCTCTCGCGAATGAACCGGTGCACGTCCTGCGCCTGCTCGGGCGTCGCGGTCTTGCCGGTGCCGATCGCCCAGACCGGCTCGTAGGCCACGAGCGCGCGCGCAAAGCTCGCGACTCCGGCGAGCGCCAGCACCGCATCGAGCTGGCGCCCGACGACCTCCTCGGTAATTCCCGCTTCCCGCTCCTCGAGCGTCTCGCCGACGCAGAGGATGGGGGTCAGGTGCACCGACTGCGCCGCCATGAACTTGCGGGCCACCAGCGTGTCGTCCTCGTGGTAGAGCGCGCGGCGCTCGGAGTGGCCGACCAGCGAGTAGCTGCAGCCGACGTCCTTCAGCATCGCCGCCGACACCTCGCCCGTGAACGCGCCCTGGGGCTCGGCGCAGATGTCCTGGCTGCCGAGGGCGATGGGCGAATCCTTCAGCTGGCGCGAGGTCTCCCACAGGTAGACCAGCGGCGGGCAGACGAGGACGTCGCAGGGCAGCCCGTCACTCGCCTCGACGAGCGCCTCGACGAGGCGCGCGTTCTCGGCACGGGAGCCGTGCATTTTCCAGTTGCCGGCGACGAGCGGGCGACGCATTGCGGGAGTCCTCAAAAGGCGCGCGAGGATACCCGCCAGGACCCGTAAAATCAATGGATTGCGTATTACCCGCCGGCCGCCGCCCTGACCACCGCCGCGAGCCCCTCGGCCTCGGCACGGACGACGGCCTCGTCCTGTCCCTCGACCATGACCCGGATCAGGGGCTCGGTCCCGGAGGGCCTGAGGACGACCCGGCCGGAGCCCTTGAGGCGCGCCTCCGCCGCCGCGACCGCCACCCCGATGGCGGGCAGGGAGGCCAGGTCCACCCGGCGGGCGATCTTGACGTTGAGGAGCACCTGCGGGTAGCGGCTGACGTGCGAGGCAAGCTCGGCGAGCTTGGCGCCCGTCCTTCGCATCACGGCGATGACCTGGAGCGCACTCACGAGACCGTCCCCGGTGGTCGTCTTGTCGAGGCACAGGAGATGACCCGAGGCCTCCCCACCCAGCACCCCGCCCGTCTCGCGCAGGAGCTCGAGCACGTACCGGTCCCCGACCGCGGCGCGCCGGAACGGGATGCCGATCGCGGCGAGGGCGTGCTCCAACCCTAAGTTGCTCATCACGGTCCCGACCACGGGGCCCGGGAAGCCGCCGTCCTCGTGGCGCCCGCGGGCGATCACATAGAGGAGCTGGTCGCCGTCGACGAGGCGCCCGAGGTGATCGACCATGACGAGCCGGTCGCCGTCGCCATCGAGCGCGATGCCGGCATCGGCGCGCACGCCAGGCACCGTGAGCTGCAGGAGGCCGGGCTGCATCGAGCCGCAGCCGTCGTTGATGTTGCGGCCGTTCGGCGAGCAGCCGATCGGCACGATCTCGGCGCCCAGGTCCGCGAGCACGCGCGGCGCGACCTTGTAGGCGGCGCCGTTGGCGCAGTCGATGACGAGCTTGAGCCCGTCAAGGCGCATGCCGGCGGGGAGCGTCGCGGCGCAGAAATCCTGGTAGTGCGTGCGCGATCGATCGACGCGTACCGCGCGACCCAAGCGCTTCGACTCGACCGTGCTCGGGGGCTCGGCGAGCCGCGCCTCGATCTCGGACTCGAGGGCATCGGTGAGCTTGCCGCCCGAGCGGTCGAAGAACTTGATGCCGTTGTCGTCGTACGGGTTGTGGGAGGCGCTGATCACGACGCCGAAGTCGCAGCCGAAACGCTGCGTCATGAAGGCGACGCCGGGCGTCGGCAGCGGGCCCGTGAGGTACACATCGACGCCCGCCGCGACGAAGCCCGCCTCGAGCGCGGCCTCGAACATGTAGCCGGAGACGCGCGTGTCCTTGCCGATCAGCACGGAGCCGCCGGACGGGGCGAGCACGTGCGCCGCGGCGCTCGCGAGCCGCAGCGCAAACTCGACCGTCATCGGCTCCGCGCCCACCTTGCCGCGCACGCCGTCGGTCCCGAAGAATTTCCTGCTCATCCGCCCTCTCCTCTACGGCCGCGCGAGCGCGGCCCCGACCTTGACTGCATCCACCGTCGCCGCCACCTCGTGTGCGCGCAGGATCTTCGCGCCGCGACTCGCCGCGATCGCCGCGAGCGCGATGCTGCCCGCGAGGCGCTCGCCGACCGGCCGTCCCGTCAGCGCGCCGCCGAGCGACTTGCGCGAGAGGCCGACGAGGAGCGGGGCACCGAGCGTCGTGAACTCCTCGAGCGCACCGAGCAGCGCGAGGTTGTGCGCGGTCGTCTTCCCGAAGCCAAAGCCCGGATCGACCGCAATCGACTCCTCCGCAATGCCCGCCGTCCGGCAGGCCTCGATGCGCGCCACGAGCCAGGAGCGCACCTCCGCGACCACGTCGCGGTAGGCCGGCGCATTCTGCATGGTCCGGGGCTCCCCTTGCATGTGCATCACGCACACTCCGGCACCGGAGCGCGCGGCGGCCTCGAGGCTACCGGGCCCGGCGAGGCCGCGAACGTCGTTGATGAAGGTGGCGCCCGCCTGAACCGCGGCCTCGATCACGGCGGCGCGGCTCGTGTCGATGCTGACGACGACCGCAAGCTCGGCGCAGAGCGCGCCGATCACGGGCACGACCCGCCTCAGTTCCTCGGCCTCGGAGGGCGGTTCCGCGCCCGGGCGTGTCGACTCACCGCCCACGTCGATGATCGCCGCGCCCTCCGCCACCATCGCGCGCGCAGCGACGAGCGCCGCCTCGACGGTCACGTAGCGACCGCCGTCGGAGAATGAATCGGGCGTGACGTTGAGGACGCCCATCACTCGGGGCGTCGAGAGGTCGAGGGTGCGGGAGCGGCAGCGCAGGTGCACGCCAGCCGCTCGTCCTGGCTTCAGTGCTGTCCCGCCGGCGTGCCGACGCCACCCAAGCCCGGCTTCTTGTCGGTCTCGGCGGGCGGGGCGCCCGGCGGCGGCGTGAGCGACGCATCGTCCCAGTCCGCCGGCGGCTTCGGCTCGCGACCCGCCATGATGTCCTTGATCTGCCCCTCGTCGATGGTCTCGTAGCGCACCAGCGCCTCGGCCATCTTGTGGAGCTCATTGATGTGCGTCTCGAGGATCGACTTCGCGTTCGCGTAGTTCACGTCGATGACGCGCCGGACCTCCTCATCGATGACGTGCGCCGTGACGTCCGAGACCTGCTTGTGCTGGGTGACCTGGCGGCCGAGGAACACCTCGCCCTGGTCCTCGCTGTAGGTCTGGGGACCCAGGCGATCCGAGAGGCCCCACTTCGTGACCATGTTGCGCGCGAGCTCCGTCGCACGCTCGATGTCGTTCGATGCGCCCGTCGTGACGCCATCCACGCCGAACACGAGTTCCTCCGCGACGCGACCGCCGAAGAGCGAGGCGAGGCGGCTCTCGAGCTGGCGGCGGCTCGTGCTGTAGCGATCGCCCTCCGGCAGGTACCAGGTGAGCCCGAGCGCGCGGCCGCGCGGGATGATCGTCACCTTGTAGACCGGATCGTGATCCGGAACGATGAAGCCGACGATCGCGTGGCCGGCCTCGTGGTAGGCGGTCATCCGCTTTTCCTGATCCGACATGACCATCGAGCGCCGCTCGGAGCCCATGTAGATCTTGTCCTTGGCGCGCTCGAACTCGTTCATCGTCACGGTGCGCTTGTTGCCGCGCGCGGCGAAGAGCGCCGCCTCGTTGACGAGGTTGGCAAGATCCGCGCCCGAGAATCCGGGGGTGCCGCGCGCGATGACCGAGGGCTTCACGTCGTCGGCGACGGGGACCTTGCGCATGTGAACTTTCAGGATCTGCTCGCGGCCGCGGACGTCCGGGAGCGGCACGACGACCTGGCGGTCGAAGCGGCCCGGCCGCAGGAGCGCGGGGTCGAGTACGTCCGGCCGGTTGGTCGCGGCAATGACGATGATGCCCTCGTTGCCCTCGAAGCCGTCCATCTCGACGAGCAGCTGGTTGAGCGTCTGCTCGCGCTCGTCGTGCCCGCCACCCAAGCCTGCGCCGCGGTGACGGCCGACCGCGTCGATCTCGTCGATGAAGATGATGCACGGCGCATGCTTCTTCGCCTGCTCGAACATGTCGCGGACGCGCGAGGCGCCGACGCCGACGAACATCTCGACGAAGTCGGAGCCGGAGATCGTGAAGAAGGGCACCTTCGCCTCGCCCGCGATCGCGCGCGCGAGCAGCGTCTTGCCGGTGCCGG
>CAYNCY010000080.1:0-11044 GCA_964395195.1 uncultured Steroidobacteraceae bacterium | reverse complement strand
CCCGCGCGACCGGGCCGCGGACTGGGAAGCGGACATCATCCAGCGCTTTCGGAACGACCCAACCGCTCACGAACTCGTCGGGGAACGCGATACGCCGATGGGCCGCTCGCTCTACCTCGCGCGGCCCATCCGCGCCGATGCCGAGTGCCTGATGTGCCACAGCGTCCCGGCAGCGGCGCCGAAGACCGTCGTCGCGCGCTACGGCCCCAACAATGGCTTCGGCTGGCAGAACAGGGAGATCGTCGGTGCGCAGCTCGTGACCGTGCCGCTCGCAACCGCCGAGGCAGGCGCGGACGGCGTACTCCGCCTCTTCATCAGCGCCCTGATCGCGATTTTCGTGGCGATGCTCGTCGTGCTCAACGTGCTCCTCTTCTTCCTCTTCGTGCGGCCGGTGAAGCAGATGGCGACACTCGCCGATGCGCTCAGCCTCGGCGATCTCGCGCAGCCGGAGTTCCCGACCGACGGCAGCACCGAGATCGCCTCCCTTGGCCGCGCCTTCAACCGCCTGCGCAAGAGCCTCGAGAAGGCCCTGCGGATGCTGGGGGACTGAACGTGCGGCGCGAGGTGTTCGTCAGCTACTCCGAGGCCGACCGCGCCTGCGCCTTCGAGCTCGTCGAGCGGGTGGAGGGGCAGGGGATCCGCTGCTGGATCGCGCCGCGCGACATCTCGCCCTCGAGCGACTGGGCGGCGGAGATCATCGATGCCATCAGCGCGGCACGCGTCATGATTCTCGTGTTCTCGGCGAGCAGTAACCAGTCGCCGCAGGTCCGGCGCGAGGTGGAGCGCGCCGTGCACAAGCGCGTCAACGTGCTGCCGTTTCGGATCGAGGACGTGCTGCCGTCGAAGAGCCTCGAGTATTTCCTCAGCAGCCAGCACTGGCTGGATGCGTTCCCGCCGCCGCGCGAACCGCACTACCGTGCGCTTTGCGAGCACCTGGCGACGCTGCTCGAGGCACCCGCGCCGCCCCCCTCCGGCGACACCGGCACGTTCACGGGCACCTACCTGGCGGCCGGGCTCGACCCGCAGCTACTCGCGGACACCGAGCGCCTGCTCGCGGGCTACATCGGCCCGGTGGCGCGTCACCTCGTCCGCCGCGCCGCGCGCGAGAGCACGGGCTTCGAGTCGCTCATCGCCCACCTCGCGCCCGAACTCGACAGCGACGTCGATCGCCACGCATTCATCGCTGCCTGCCGCCGGCTGCACGCCTCGGCCAGTTGAGCGCGACTCGAGACCGGCGCGCGACCCCTCAGAATATCGAATTTACATTCAACATTATCCATAACTAACTAATTTATATAATTTTTATAAGCCGACTTTCGAGAATTGATTTCGCAACCGGGACGATCTCGTCGGCGACCGCCCGGAGGCGCACAATTGATCGGGGGGCTGTGCCGGCGAATGCGCGAGGCGTTCCGGCGCAGAGACGATTTGATGCCGAGGCACGATGGAGTGGCCGCATGCGTACCGTCGATCAGATCCTGAAGGAGAAGGGCCCGGACCTGTTCCGGATCGGACCCGAGGACCCGGTGCTCGAAGCGATCCGCGTGATGGCCGAGAAGCACGTCGGTGCGCTCCTCGTGATGAAGGGCGACGCGCTCGCCGGCATCCTCTCCGAACGCGACTACGCGCGAAAGGTCGTGCTGCTCGGCCGCTCGAGCTCCGATACGCCGGTCGCACAAATCATGAGCAGCCCGGTCACCACGGTCACTCGAGACGCCTCGGTCAACGACTGCCTGCAGCTGATGACCGACCAGCGCATCCGCCACCTGCCGGTCCTCGAGAACGGCCGCGTGCTCGGCATGCTCTCGATCGGCGACCTCGTGAAGGCGGTCATCGACGACCAGCGGCACCACATCGAGGACCTGGAGCGCTTCATCCGCACGTGAACCTCCGGCGTGGGCGCGGGGACGCTCGCGAGCGCCGCTAAGAGAGGAGCGCCAACTGGTATAGTTCGGCGTCTGTTTTCAAGGGTTTAAACGTGCCGGAGACCGCCGGACCCGCGCTCGAAGCCGAGGATCTGCAGCTGTGGCGCGGCACGCGCCACGTCCTTCGCGGACTCTCGTTCCGCGCCGAGAGCGGTGAGTCGCTGCACGTCAGGGGTCCGAACGGCGCAGGCAAGACCTCGCTCCTGCGAACGCTCGCGGGCTTCCTGTGGCCGGAAAGCGGCCGGCTCCTCTGGAACGGCACCGACGTGCATCGCGACCGGGACGGTTTCGCGGCGGACCTCGCCTACCTCGGCCACGACAACGCCCTCAAAAGCGACCTCACCGCCCTCGAGAACCTGCGCTACTCAACCGGGCTTCGCCACCCGACGACGAACGCATCGCTCATCGCCGCGCTCGAGCAGCTCGACATCGGGGCGACGCGCGACCTGCCGGCGCGGGTGCTCTCCGCCGGCCAGCGTCGGCGCGTCGCGCTGGCACGCGTGATGCTCGCGCGCGCGCGCCTGTGGCTCCTCGATGAGCCCTTCACGAACCTCGACGTCGAGGGCGTCGCGGCGCTCTCGGGCGTCGTCGCCCGGCACGTCGCGGACGGCGGCATCGCGATCCTGACCGCGCACGCGGAACTTGTGCTCCCGGGCACGGTGCTTCGGCGCCTGGAGCTCACGTGACCGCCCTCGGCACCGGCCTCGGTCGTGCGGCGTGGCTCGTGTTCGAGCGTGACGTACGTCTCGCCTTTCGACGCTGGGAGCAGGTCACGCACCCGGTCGTGTTCTTCGTGATGGTCGCGACCCTGTTTCCGCTCGCATTAAGTCCGGAGTCGTCGCTACTTAGGAACATCGCACCGGGTGTGGTGTGGGCCGGGGCGCTGTTATCCTCGATGCTGGCGCTCGACTCACTGCTGCGGGCCGATCTCGAGGACGGCACGCTCGAGCAGATGACGCTGTCGGGCCAGCCGCTCGGGTGGCTCCTGCTCGCGAAGACGCTGGCGCACTGGGTCCTGAGCGGACTGCCGCTCGTGATCGCGGCGCCGCTGGTGGCGCTCTCGCTCGCGGCTCCGGATCAATCGGTGGGTGTACTCATGCTCTCGCTCGCGCTCGGCACCGGAGTGCTCAGCTTCCTCGGGTCGGTCGGCGCCGCGCTCACGCTCGGCTCGCGGCGGGGGAGCGTGCTCCTCTCGCTCCTCGTGCTGCCGCTCGCGATGCCGGTGCTCATATTTGGTGCGCGGGCGACGGATCTTGCGATGCGCGGTGAGCCGGCGGGCGGCCCGCTTCTCTTCCTCGCGGCAATGCTGGTGCTCGCGTTGACGCTGTCGCCGGTCGCTGCCTCGACGGCCGTGCGCATCAGCCTGGAGTAATTCGTGGCGACCTGGACCTGGTTTCACAAGCTCGCTTCGCCCCCGCACCTCTACCGGATCGCGGGCACGCTGATCCCGTGGTTCGCGATCCCGGCGGCGCTCCTGATCGGCGGCGGACTCTACGGCGGCCTGGTGCTTGCGCCGGGCGACTACCAGCAGGGCGATGCGTTTCGCATCATCTACGTGCACGCGCCATCCGCGTGGCTGTCGCTCATGTGTTACACGGCGCTCGCGATCGCCGCGGCGGTCGGGCTCATCTGGCGCATCAAGCTCGCCCACGCGTTCGCCGCCGCGACCGCGCCGATCGGCGCGTCCTTTGCGCTCGTGTGCCTGGTCACGGGCTCCCTCTGGGGCAAGCCCATGTGGGGCACGTGGTGGGTGTGGGATGCGCGACTGACCTCGCAGCTGATCCTCTTCTTCCTCTACCTCGGCTACATGGCGCTGCATTCGGCCTTCGACGACCTGCAGCGTGCCGATCGCGCGAGCGCACTGCTCGCCGTGGTCGGCGTCGTCAACGTGCCGATCATCCATTTCTCGGTGTACTGGTGGAACACGCTCCACCAGGGCTCGACCGTGATCCGTGAGGGCGGCCCCGCGATGCCGCCATCGATGCTGATTCCGCTGCTGATGTCCTTTGCCGGGTTCACATTTTTCTACGCGGCGGTCGTCTGCCTGCGACTCAAGGGCGAGGTCCTGATGCGCGAGCGCAATGCCTCCTGGCTCTCGGAACTCGGCCCCGGCCGGGAAGTCGTAGGATCGTGACCATGGGACATTTTCTGGCGATGGGTGGGTATGCGCGCTTTGTCTGGCCGGCGTACGGGCTGGCGCTGGCGGTGTTCATCTGGAACATAGCCTCCGCCCACCGCCTGCATGCCCGCGCGCGGCTGCGCGCCGCGCGCGCCGCCCTTGCGCGCGCCTCCGGCAGCTCCGCGTCATGACACCGCGGCGCAAGCGCCTCTGGCTCGTGGCGGCGGTCCTCGTCGGCGTCGCCGCCGCGACCGGACTCGCGCTCAAGGCCTCCGAGAAGAGCCTCGCGTACTTCTACGATCCCTCCGAGGTCGCGGCAGGCAAGGTGCCGCCCGGCAAGGCGTTCCGCGTCGGTGGCATGGTCATCAAGGGCAGCGTCGAGCGTTTGCCCGGCAGCCTCGAGATGCACTTCCGGCTGACGGATTTCGCTCACGAGGTCCCGGTCAGTTACACCGGTGTGCTGCCGGATCTTTTCCGGGAAGGACAGGGCATCATTGCGCACGGCGAGCTCAAGGACGGCGTGTTCATCGCCGACGAGGTCCTCGCGAAGCACGACGAGAAGTACATGCCGCCCGAAGTCGGAAAGTCCCTGAAACACCCGCCGCCCCCGGAGAGCCGCACGTGATACCGGAACTCGGCACCTTCGCGATGATCCTCGCGCTGCTGCTGGCGATCGCGCAGTCGTTCTTCGGCCTCGCCGGCGCACACAAGAACCGCGCCTCGTGGATGGACACCGTCGGCCCCGCGGTCGCCGGCGTCTGGGTCTTCGTCGCGCTCGCCTTTGGGCTCCTCGCGACCTCGTTCGTCCAGAACGACTTCACCGTCAACTACGTCGCCACGAACTCGAACACGGCGCTGCCGCTCATGTACCGGATCGCCGCCGTGTGGGGTGCGCACGAGGGGTCACTCCTCCTCTGGGTGCTGATCCTCGCGACCTGGGCGCTGCTCGTGGCCGCGTTCTCGAAGAGCCTCCCCGTCGCCTTCCGCGCGCGCGTGCTCGGCGTCCTCGGCCTGATCAGCGTCGGCTTCCTCAGCTTCACGCTCTTTACCTCGAGCCCGTTCGCGCGCCTCATCCCGGCGGTGCCGGACGGCGCGGACCTGAATCCGCTCCTGCAGGACCCGGCGCTCGCGGTCCACCCGCCCATGCTGTACATGGGCTATGTCGGCACGGCGGTCGCCTTTGCCTTTGCGGTTGCGGCCATGCTCTCGGGCAAGCTCGACGCCAGTTGGGCGCGCTGGACGCGGCCCTGGACCGTGGCGGCGTGGATGTGCCTGACGGCCGGCATCGCCCTCGGCAGCTGGTGGGCCTACTACGTGCTCGGCTGGGGCGGCTGGTGGTTCTGGGACCCGGTCGAGAACGCCTCGTTCATGCCCTGGCTCACGACCACCGCACTCATCCACTCGCTCGCGGTCACCGAGAAACGCGGGCTCTTCAAGAGCTGGACGCTGCTGCTCGCGATCTTCGCTTTTTCGCTCAGCCTCCTCGGCACCTTCCTCGTGCGCTCGGGCGTGCTCGTGTCGGTGCATTCCTTCGCCTCGGACCCCTCGCGCGGCATGTTCATCCTCGGGATCCTGCTCTTCTTCATCGTGGGCTCACTGACGCTGTACGCGTTCCGGGCCTCGACGCTGCAGGCGGAGGGCGGCTTCGGGATCGTGTCGCGCGAGTCGTTCCTGCTGCTCAACAACGCGCTCCTCGTGACGGCGACGGGACTCATCCTGGCGGGCGAGCTCTGGCCGCTCGTGATGGACGCCTTCGACCTCGGCAAGATTTCGGTCGGGCCGCCGTACTTCAACACGGTGTTCCTGGTGCCGATGCTGCCGCTGGTCGCGCTCGTCGGTGTCGGCATGCACGCCGGCTGGAGGCGGGCGAAGTTCGGAGCGCGCGGTCGGCTGCTCGGCATTCTCGCGGGCACCGCGGTCGTGCTCGCGCTCCTCGTGACGCTCGCCGCCTACCGGAGCATCGGCAAGCCGCTGACGGCGATCGGCTTCGCGGCCGGCTTCTTCGTGATCGCCTCGGCGCTGATCGAACCGGTGCTTCATTTCCGGCGCCGCCAGCCCATGCCGCGGGCGGCGCTCGGCATGGCGATCGCGCACCTCGGCGTCGGGATGCTCGTGATCGGCATCACCGGGGCGGCGTCGTACACGGTCGAGAAGGACGTCAGCCTCGCGCCCGGCGAGTCCACCTCGGTCGCCGGCTTCGACTTCAAGTACCTCGGCGCGAAGCCGGTAGCCGGACCCAACTACGAGGCAATCGAGGCGCGGATCGTCGTGACCCGAAACGGCGCGCCCGTCGCCGACCTTCCGACCCAGAAGCGCGTCTATCGCGTGCAGCGCAATCCGATGACGCACGCCGGCATCGCCGTCGCCTGGAACCGCGACCTCTTCGTCGCGCTGGGTGATGACCTCGGCAGTGGCAAGTGGAGCCTGCGCATCCAGTACAAGCCGCTGGTCCGCTACATCTGGTTCGGCGCACTCGTGATGGCGATCGGCGGCCTGGTCGCGATCCTCGACCGGCGCTATCGCGTGGCGAAGATCGCCGACGTCCCGGCGCTCGACCCGGCAATCGCCGGCAAGCGGGCGTGACCTCCGTGTGGCGTCACCTCCTGCCCGCGGTCGCGGTACTGGCGCTCGGCGGCCTGTTTGCGTTCGCGCTCGTGCGCATCGGCTCGGGTGCGCTCGATGTGCACGAGATCAAGTCGCCGCTGATCGGCCGCAGCGCTCCCGCGTTCGACCTGCCCTCGGTGGTGGACCCCGCCAAGCGCGTGGCCACGAAGTCCCTCGCCGGCCGGATGTACGTGCTCAACGTCTGGGGCACCTGGTGCGGGGCGTGCCGTGACGAGCACTCGGCGCTCCTCGCGATCGCCCGCACGAACGCCGTGCCGATCATCGGCATGGATTGGCGCGACGAGCACGACCAAGCGGTCAGCTACCTGAGCGAGCTCGGCAATCCCTACGCGGAAGTCGCCGCCGACGCGGACGGACGCGCGGCCATCGACTGGGGCGTCTACGGTGCCCCCGAGACCTTCCTCGTCTCGGCCAGCGGCACGGTGCTCGAGAAGCACATCGGTGCGCTGACCGATGAGATCTGGAAGACGAAGTTCGTGCCGCACCTCGCCAAAGGCAGCCCATGAAGGCAGCGCTCGCCGTCCTCACACTCATCCTCGCGAGCGCCAGCGCCGTCGCGATCGACACCGAGGCCGCCTTCGCCGACCCCGTGCTGCAGGCGCGCTACGAGCACATGATCCGCGAGCTCCGCTGTGTGCAGTGCCAGAACCAGTCGATCGCGGACTCGCCGGTCGGGCTCGCCTCGGACCTGCGCCGCGAGGTGCGCGAACTCATCGCGCACGGCCAGTCGGATGACAACATCCGGCGCTACATGACCGACCGGTACGGGGACTTCGTGCTTTACGATCCACCGCTGCGGACGCGCACGCTGCTCCTCTGGGCCGCGCCCGCGCTCCTCCTCCTCTTGACGCTCGGCATGGCGGGCCGCGTGATCGCGCGCCGCTCGAAGGCCGCCGGAATCGACGACCCCGAGGACACGCCTTGACGCTATTCGTGATCCTGGCGGCCGTGATGATCACCGCCGCGCTCGCCCTGATCGGCTGGCCACTGGCGATGGCGCGCCGCGCGGACGGGCGGGGCGCGTGGATCGTGCTCGGCGTCCTCGCGCTCGCGATTCCGGTCGTCGCAGCGCTCACGTACCGCGCCATCACCACCTGGAACTGGGACCCGGCCAAGATGGCCGAGGCGTACGCCGGGCGCCAGTCGGTCGAGGACATGGTCGCGAAGCTCGAGGAGCGCCTGCGGCGTCAGCCGGAGGACCTCGAGGGCTGGCTCATGCTCGGCCGCACGCGCTTCGTGACCAACAACTACCCGGGTGCGGTCGATGCCTTCTCGAGCGCGTACAAGGTTTCCAAGGGCACCGACCTGCGCGCGATCATCGGCTACGGCGAGACGCTCGCGCTCGTCGACCAGTCGACGCTCGCCGGCAAGGCGGGCGAGCTCTTCGAGGAGGCACTCAAGCTCGACCCCTCGAACGCGAAGGCGCTCTTCTACGGAGGCGCAGCCGCCGCCGCGTCCAATCACCTCGACCTCGCGCGCAGTCGCTGGGCCGCGCTCGTCAAGCAGCCGCTGCCCGAGGAGGTGCGCGTCGCGGTGGCACTTCGCATCGGCCAGCTCGATGAGCAGCTCGGCCGGCCGGTCGATCCCGCGATCGCGCAGCTGACGCGGGCGACGCCCGCCGCGAACGCCGGGCCCCTGAACGCCGGGCCCCCGAGCGCGGGGCCCGCGAGCGCACCGCCCGCGGGCGCGGTGCCGAGCGGGGGTCCGGGCACCGTCACGGTGCACGTCGTTCTCAACGCCGAGCTCGCGCGGCGCGTCACGCCCGGCACGCCGCTCTTCGTGCTCGCGCGCGACCCGTCGGCGCCGGGACCGCCCTTCGCGGCCAAGCGCTTCGCGAGCGCGACGCTGCCGATGGATGTCGTGCTGACCGAGGCCGACGCGATGCTGCCCGGCCGCACGATCAAGACCGCGAATTCGCTGGTCATTGTCGCGCGCTTCTCGGCCTCGGGACGCCCGGTCGCCTCGAGCGGGGATCTCTACGGCGAGGTGCCCTACGATCTCGCCGCCGGCAAGCCCCGGGATCTGGTAATCGACAAGCAAGTTCCGTGAACGACGCGCCGGGGGAGGGGACGGACCCGGCGCGCACGCCGACCGACTGGCGGCGTCTCGGACTCTCGTTCGGCTACTTCGCGCTCCTGCTCGCGAGCTACTACATGATCCGGCCGCTCCGCGACGCCTTTGGCGCCGGCAGCGGCGCGTCCTCGATCAAGTACCTCGCGACGGTGGTGTTCCTCGCGATGCTGGCGATCGTGCCGCTGTTCGGCTGGCTCGTGGCGCGCGTACCGAGGAAGCGCCTGCTGCCGGCGACCTACGCCTTCTTCGTCGTCAACCTCGTCGGCTTCGCGCTCGCGTTCCAGGCGGATCCGGAGAACGTCTGGGTGGGGCGCGTCTTCTACGTCTGGGCGACCGTCTTCAACCTCTTCGTCGTGTCGGTGTTCTGGAGCTTCATGGCCGACATCTGGCGCGAGGCCGAGGGCCGGCGCCTGTTCGGCGTGATCGCCGCGGGCGGAAGCCTCGGCGGCCTCGCGGGGCCGCTCCTGGTGCGTGCCTTCGTAGGCTCGGTCGGAACGGCCGGGGTCGCGCTGATCGGCGCCGGGCTTCTCGCCCTGACCATCGTCGCGATCGTGCTGCTCACGCGCGACACCGACTCCGCGCTGCCCGGGTCGAGCGCACTCGATGAGCCGGTCGGTGGCGCGATCTTCGCGGGGCTATCGAGGCTCGCACGGACGCCGTTCCTGCTCGGCATCGCCGCGCTCGTCGGCCTGGGCTCGCTGATCGGGATGATCGTCTACATCGAGCTCGCGCGCGTCGCGGCGACGCTCTATTCGACCGCGGCCGAACGCACCGCCTTCTACGCGGAGCGCGACACCTGGGTGAACGGCGCGAGCCTGGCGCTGCAGCTCGGCGTCGGCCTCTTGACCTCGCGCGTCGGCGTGCGCGCGACGCTGACGGGTGCGGCGGCGGTCGTCGCGGCGGCCTTCGTCGGACTCGTCGCGGCTCCGGTCGCGGGCGTGCTGGTCATCGTCAACATCGCCGCGCGGGCACTCGAGTTCGGCGTCGCGAAACCGAGCCGCGACATGCTCTACACCGTGGTCGACGCCGAGACCAAGTACAAGGTCAAGAACGTCATCGACACCGTGGTCTACCGGGGCACCGACGTCGCCTCGAGCTGGATCCACACCGCGCTCGTGGCCGCGGGAGCGACGCTCGGCGTCCTTGCGGGCGTGTCTCTCGGGCTCGCGCTCGCGCTCTGCGCGATCGCGTGGGTCGTCGGGACGGGCTACCGCCGCCGCGGCGGTGCCGGCGGCACCGCCGCGGCCGCAGCCGGCCACAGTGGCAGAGGATGTGGCAGGCGATGCAGAGCTGGCAGCCGACTCCGACCACGAAGCCAAGCGTCCTCAGGAACGGAATCCCGAAGGCGAAGGCGAGCACGTGCACGACCCGCGCCCAGAAGTAGACGGTCGCTGCCACCGCCACCGCGTAGTCCGAGACGCCAAGTGCGTGCGCCGTGAGGACGAGCGTCGCGAACACCACGAGGTTCTCGACGGCGTTGTAGTGGGCCGCCTTCAGGCGCCTTGCCCAGGGGGCGAGGGGCTTGGGGTTGTCGGGATAGCCGACGGCGTCCATGAGTCCGCGGACCATGATCGTGTTGAGGATGTACGGCACCCAGAGGAGCGCCGTCAGCACGGTGACGTAGGTGAGGTACTTGAGTTCGATCGGCATCGCTGTTCCCCTTGAGATAGTCGTCTTAAGTATTTGTATTATATAGACTACTAAGGCGATCGACGCCGCCGTCGTTCGCCCCGGCCTCACGAGCTTACTCGCTTGGGTGGCCCCCGCCCGCCGGGGCGCATTCCGATAAGATTGCCCCGCCGCACGGACGGTGCGAGGGGGAGCGGGACATCAACGTGAGCGAGAAACAGACGCGATCCGACGCGAGGCGCCCGGCATGACGGCGCCCGCTCGCCCGGCCATCTCGCTGATCGGTGCGCCAACCGACGTCGGCGCGAGCGATCGCGGGGCGTCGATGGGCCCCGAGGCGATGCGGGTCGCGGGACTGCAGGCCGCGCTCGAGGCGAGGGGACTCTCCGTCGCCGACCTCGGCAACCTCAACGGCCCGCACAACCCCGCCGGCCCACCCGTCGATGGCTATCGGAACCTCGCCGAGGTCGTCGCCTGGAACCGCCTCGTGCACGAGGCCGTGCACCGCGAGCTCGGCCGGGGACGGCTCCCCATTCTCCTCGGCGGCGATCACTGCCTCGGGGTCGGGTCGATCAGTGCGGTCGCGCGGCACTGCCGCGAGGCCAGGAAGACGCTTCGCGTCCTCTGGATGGATGCGCACGCCGACTTCAATACGCGCGAGCTCTCGCCCAGC
>CAYNCY010000079.1:0-11117 GCA_964395195.1 uncultured Steroidobacteraceae bacterium | reverse complement strand
TGTACGCGTGCTCCGAGATGTTCGTCGACGGCTTCCTCGACCTCTACCGGTCCGGAATCCTGACGCGACGCGTGTACCCGGAGGCGACGCTGCAGCGACTCCTCGATGAGGGCATCGTGAGCAGCCGCCTCGACGTCGAGACGCTGGTCGCGCTTGCGCGCGCGGGACTTGCGACGCTCGACGCCGCGCGCTTTGCCGCGCTCGAGGCGGCCGGGCTCTTCATTGCCGGCACGCGCTTCGAGGCGCCGATGACCGTGGTCGCGCCCGACGGCACGCGCATCGCGGCGAAGCTCGATGAGGCGGCTTCGCGCGCGCTCCTCGCCGAGCACTGCCTCGCGCGGCGGCTCTCGGGCGGGCGCGTGCTGCACGCGGGCTTCTTCCTCGGACCGCGCGGTTTCTATGGCGCGCTCCGGGACCTGCCGGAGGACGACCGCGAGCGCTTCGCGATGAGCCGGATCAGCTTCACCAACAGCCTGTACGGACCCGACTACGCGCTGCGCGTCGCGCAGCGCCGCCATGCACGCTTCATCAACTCGAGCATGATGGTGACGGCGCTCGGCGCCACGGTCTCCGATGCCCTCGCGAGCGGCCAGGTCATCTCGGGCGTCGGCGGCCAGCACGACTTCGTGACGATGGCGCACGCGCTCGACGAAGCCCGCTCGGTGCTGCTCCTGCGCAGCACCCGCGAGAAGCACGGGGAGGTCAGCTCCAACGTCCTCTGGAACTACGGCCACACGACCATCCCCAGGCACCTCCGGGACATCGTCGTCAGCGAGTACGGCATTGCGGACCTGCGCGGCCGGACGGATCGCGACTGCGTCGTCGCGATGCTCGCGATCACCGACGCGCGCTTCCAGGCCGGGCTCCTGCGCGATGCGAAGCGCGCCGGCAAGATCGAGGGCGACTACCGGCTGCCCGCGCACCTCGCGGGCAATACGCCCGAGCAGCTCGCGGGGCGCCTCGAGGGCCTCAGGCGCCAGGGCTTCTTCTCGCAGTTCCCGTTCGGCACGGACTTCACGCGCGAGGAGATCGTGCTTGCGCAGGCCTTGAAGCGACTCGAGTCGCGCACGGCCCGGACGGCGCCGAAGCTCGCGGCGATCCTCGGGGCGCTGCAGCCGGTGCCTGCGCGCGTCGCGCCGTACCTCGAGCGCATGGGACTCCTCTCGCCGGCGGGCTGGCGCGATCGGCTGACGGCGCGCCTGCTTGCGCAGGAGATCGAGGGCGTGCTCGCCGCGGGCGAGAACCCTTAAGCGCCGGTCTCGGCGAGCAGCCGGTCGAGCAGCGCGCGCGCCTGGGCGAGGTAGTTGCGGCCAAAGAGGTTGAGGTGATTGAGCACGTGGTAGAGCGTGTGCAGTCCCTCGCGTGCGGCGGCCCCCTCGGCGAGCGGCCACGTCTCCCGGTAGGCCGCCTGGAAGGCGGGCCCGAAGCCCCCGAACAGCCGCGTGATCGCCAGATCCGCCTCGCGATCGCCGTAGTAGCTCGCCGGGTCGAACACGGCGACGCTCCCATCGGCGAGCGCACCGCGGTTCCCGGCCCAGAGGTCGCCGTGCAGGAGCGAGGCCACCGGCCGGTAGCTGCCGTAGAGCGCCGGGACCGCCTCGAGGAGGCGCGCGCCCCGCTCATCGAGCCACGCGCCGTAGCCATTGGCGCGCGCGAGCGCGAGCTGGGGCGCGAGGCGCCGCGTCGTCAGGAAGGCGATCGGGTCGTCGAGCCACCCGTTCGCCTGCGGGGTCGCGCCGATGAAGTTGTCGCGGTCGTACCCGAACCTGGGTCCGGTGCGCCGGTGCAGGCGCGCGAGCGCATCGCCGAGCGTCGCCTCCGCCGCGGCGTCGGGCTCGCACAGCTCGAGCCACTCGAGCGCGAGCCAGGCGGTGCTGCCACTCGCGCCGTGGCCGAGCACCGCGGGCACGCGCACGGTGTCGGTGGTCGCGAGGGTCTTCAGCTGCGCCGCCTCGCTCGCGAGCCGGGGAGCCGCGGGCGCGGGGGCGAGCTTGACGAAGATCGCGCCGCCCCTGCTCGGCCAGCGCCACGCCTCGTCGCGACTCCCGCCGCTGACCTTCGTGGCCGGGCGCGAGGCGAGCCGAAGATCCGTCGCCTCGGCAATGGCTCCGGCGAGCTCGAGCCAGCCCTCGCTCACGCGGCGCTGGCCCGGGCCGCGGTCGCGCGCGCGATGCGCTCGGCTTGCTGGCGAAGCATGGAACCAAAGCCCGCGCGGTCGTAGAACTCGACGAGGCCCGGGAGGTCGGGTGCGGCGCGCCTCAGGCGCGCGGGCTCGGCGCTGAGCGGCATGTCGCAGGCGATGCGCGTCAGTTCCCGGGCCAGGTAGGCAACCGCGCGGTGCTCGGCGAGCTTCGCGCCGAGGCCGCGGGCACCCCGGATGTCGAGGAGTGCGACCGCATCGAGGTTCGCGTAGAGGTCATCGAGCGAGGTGAAGCGCGCGAGGAGCGCGGCCGCGGTCTTCTTGCCGACCCCGGGAACGCCCGGGATGTTGTCGACGGCATCGCCCGTCAGCGCGAGGTAATCCGCGATCCGCTCGGGGTAGACGCCGAAGCGCTCGGGGATGTCGGCGTAGCCAAAGCGCTCCTCGGCCATGTAGTCCCAGAACTCGTCGCCCACCTCGATCAGCTGCGCGAGGTCCTTGTCGCGGGTGACGACGGTCGATGAGAAGCCCGCGGCGCGCATGCGCTTCGCGAGCGTGCCGATGATGTCGTCGGCCTCGTACTCGGCGCTGCCGAACTCGGCGAGGCCCAGGAGCCGGCAGAACTCGCGACAGCGCCCGAACTGCTCCTTGAGTCCGGGCGGGGCCGGCTCGCGATTCGCCTTGTACGCGGGGTAGATGCGGTTCCGGAACGAGCCCGCCAGGCTCTCATCGAACGCGACCGCGATGTGCTCGGGCTTTTCGCGCTCGATGAGGTCGCCGAGGAAGCGCGCAAAGCCGTAGAGCGCGTTGACCGGGCGCCCCTCGCCATCGGCCATCTCCGGGGGAATCGAGTAGTAGGCGCGAAAGACGAAGAAGCTCGCGTCGACCAGGTGGACGACCGGCATCGTTACTCGCGCCAGAGGCGGATGCGCTGGTGCAGCGGGCTCGTGCGCGGGAAGTGGGCGAGCAGGTACGCCATCTGGTCGGCGAGCACCCGCCGCCCCTTGAGATAGATGTACTCGGCATAGGTCGGGGTGAAGGGCACCGCGAGGAGCTGCATGTCCGCCTCCTCCGGGGTCCGCGAGGCCTTGGCGTTGTTGCAGCGGCGGCACGCCGTCACGACGTTCGTCCACTTGTCCTCGCCGCCCCGGCAGAACGGGCGCACGTGGTCGCGCGAGAGCTGCTGGGTCGGGAAGCGCAAGCCGCAGTACATGCAGAGGTAGGCGTCCCGCTTGAATAGCGTCTCGTTGTTCAGGGGCGGCAGGTAGTCGTTGCGCAGCGTCCCGGGGTTGTACGAGTGGCCGATGGTCGCGACGATCGAGCTCACATCGACCACGGTGCGCAGCCCGCTCCGGGCGTTCGTGCCCCCGTGCAGCCGGAAGAGCAGGGATCCGCACGTGTAGGCGACCTGGTCCATGTGATAGAGGCGGACCGCTTCCTTGTAGTCGATCCATTCGAGCGGCATGCCGGCGACGTCGGTGCGCAGCACCTGCTGGCTCAAGCCCGCGGCGAGTGGCGCGCGCACAGGCAGCGCCGCCGCCGGAACCGGCTTCAGCGAACCCCTGGACAGGCGCTGCCGCACTTTCATGCATGTTAAGATAACGAAACGCGTGTGCCAGAAGCAAACGACGCAAGGCATTCACTCGCGAAGCAATTTTTGAGGATGCATCGTCCCGCGTGACGGCGCCCGGGCGCGCCGGCGGGACGACCCGGGGAGGTTCTTGATGTCCGCCGTTTCACCCGCCGCCAACGGCATCGTCGTCGGCGTGCCGCGCGAGCAGCAAGCGGGCGAGGCGCGAGTCGCGCTCGTCCCCGAAATCGCGGCCAAGTTCGCCGCCGCGGGCGCGCGCGTCGTCATCGAACGCGGCGCCGGCGCCGCGGCCCAGTTCCCGGACGCGCTCTACAAGAACGTCGAGATCCTGGACGACGCGGCCGCCGTGTACGCGCGCGCGGACCTCCTGCTCCGCGTCCAGCCGCTGACCCCGGCCGAAGCCGGCCTCGTGAAGCCGGGCGCCGTGCATGCGGGCTTCATGCAGGCCCACAACAACCTCGCCGCCGTGAGGGTGCTGCGCGATCGCAAGATCACGAGCTTCGCGATGGAGTTCGTGCCGCGCATCTCGCGCGCGCAGTCGATGGATGCCCTCTCCTCGCAGGCCGCGATCGCCGGCTACAAGGCGGTGCTGATCGCCGCCAACACGCTCGATCGCTTCTTTCCGATGCTGACCACCGCCGCGGGCACCATCCGCCCGGCGCAGGTGCTGGTCATCGGCGTCGGCGTCGCGGGCCTGCAGGCGATTGCGACCGCGAGGCGCCTGGGCGCCATCGTCGAGGCCTATGACGTCAGGAGCGCGACCCGCGACCAGGTGAAGTCGCTCGGCGCCAAGTTCGTCGAGACCGGCGTCACCGCCGAGGGCGCGGGCGGCTACGCCCGCGAACTCACGGCCGAGGAAAAGGCCAAGCAGCAGGAAGTGCTCGATGGTCGCATCGCGGTCGCGGACGCGGTCATCACCACCGCCGGCGTCCCCGGACGCCCGGCGCCCCGGATCATCTCGCGCGCGGTCGTCGAGCGCATGAAGACGGGAGCCGTGATCGTCGACATCCTGGCCGAGAACGGCGGCAACTGTGAGCTCACGCGCGCCGGCGAGACGGTCAAGCACGGCAACGTGCGCATCGTCGGCCCCATCAATCTCCCCGCCCAGCTCGCCTACCACGCCAGCGAGATGTACGCGCGGAACCTCTACAACCTGCTGATTCCCGCCCTCAAGGGCGGGCAGCTCGCGATCGACTGGAACGACGAGGTGTTCGCCGGCACCGTGCTCACGCACGCGGGCGAGGTCCGGCACGAGGCCACGGCCAAGCTTCTCATCGCTGGTTGAGCGGGCAGACGACGAGGACGAACCCATGATCGACGGCATCATCGCTATCTACATCTTCATGCTCGCGGCCTTCACGGGCTACGAGGTCATCTCGCGGGTGCCGGTGATCCTGCACACGCCCCTGATGTCGGGCAGCAACTTCGTGCACGGCATCGTGCTGGTCGGCGCGATGGTCGCGCTCTTCAACGCCAACACGACGCTCGAGCGGGCGATCGGCTTCATCGGCGTGATACTCGCGGCCGGGAATGCCGTGGGCGGTTACGTCGTCACCGAGCGGATGCTCGAGATGTTCAAGTCGAGCGGCCAGAAGAAGCCCGTCGGGGGAGCGCACTGATGTCGCTCCTCAACCCCACTGCCGCCAAATGGGTCATCGACGCGGCCTACATCCTGGTCGCGTTCCTGTTCATCTCGGGGCTCAAGCGCATGAGCTCGCCCTCGACTGCCCGGGGCGGCATCCTCTGGGCCGGCCTTGGCATGGTCATCGCGACGCTGGTGACGTTCCTCGCGCCCGCGATCAGCGGCGCCGCGAACCCGGACGCCGCGACGAACCTCGCTCTCGTGATGGGCGCGATCGCGATCGGCGGCGCACTCGCGTGGTGGTCCGGCAAGCGCGTCGCGATGACCGACATGCCGCAGATGATCGCCCTCTACAACGGCATGGGCGGCGGCGCGGCCGCGGCCATCGCCGCGGTCGAACTCTACAAGGGCGAGCACCACGGCCTTGCCTACGCGATGCTCGCGGTGCTCGGCGGCCTCATCGGCTCGGTGTCGTTCTCGGGCTCGCTGATCGCGTTCGGGAAGCTCCAGGGCCTCATCAAGCGCTCGTTCCGCTTCAACGGCCAGCAGCTCCTCAACATCCTGATCCTCGCGGGCGCGATCGTGCTCGGTGGCCTCGTCGCGACCGGCGTCAACGACACCGCCGTCATCGTGACGGCCTTCTTCGTGCTTGCGCTCGTCCTCGGCCTCACGATGACGCTGCCGATCGGCGGCGCTGACATGCCGGTCGTGATCTCGCTCTACAACGCGCTGACGGGACTTGCGGTCGCCTTCGAGGGCTTCGTGCTCAACAACGCCGCGATGATCATCGCGGGCACGGTGGTCGGCTCGGCCGGCACGCTCCTCACGCAGCTGATGGCGCGGGCGATGAACCGCTCGCTCGGCAACGTGCTCTTCTCGGGCTTCGGCGACACGGGCGGGGCCGCGACCGGCACCGTCACCGGCGCGCAGAAGGCGATCGAGGCGAGCGATGCGGGCGTCATGATGGCCTTCGGCCAGAAGGTCATCGTCGTGCCGGGCTACGGCATGGCCGTCGCGCAGGCGCAGCACAAGGTGTGGGAGCTCGCGCAGCTCCTCCAGAACCGCGGCGTCACGGTCAAGTTCGCGATCCATCCGGTCGCGGGCCGCATGCCCGGCCACATGAACGTGCTGCTCGCGGAAGCCGGCGTCCCCTACGACCTGATCGCCGACCTCGAGGAGATCAACGCGGAGTTCGAGACCGCCGACGTCGCGCTCATCATTGGCGCCAACGACGTCGTCAATCCGGTCGCGCGCAACGACAAGTCGAGCCCGATCTACGGCATGCCGATCCTGAACGCCGACAAGGCCAAGAACGTCATCGTGATCAAGCGCGGTCAGGGTCAGGGCTTCTCCGGCATCGAGAACGCGCTCTTCTATCTCGACAACACGCGCATGCTGTACGGCGATGCGCAGGGCGCCGTGAACCAGCTGATCCAGGCCGTCAAGTCGGTCGAGTGAGCCGGCGGCCACCCGCGTGAGCGCCAAAAGCCAGGAGCGATGCGACAGCTGACGCGATCGCTCTACTTCTGGGTGCTGACCGCGATCGCGCTCGGCGTCGCCGTCGGCACGCTCGCCCCCGCCACCGGCGTTGCGCTCCAGCCCCTCGGCGAGGAGTTCATCAAGCTGATCCGCATGCTGGTCGGGCCGATCGTCTTCTGCACGATCGTGCTCGGCATCGCGCACATGCGCGACCTGCCGCGTGTCGGGCGGGTCGGACTGAAGGCGCTCGTCTACTTCGAAGT
Organism: uncultured Steroidobacteraceae bacterium; assembly: GCA_964395195.1. Classification (GTDB taxonomy): domain Bacteria; phylum Pseudomonadota; class Gammaproteobacteria; order Steroidobacterales; family Steroidobacteraceae; genus CAIKZZ01. The sequence goes on along the minus strand of CAYNCY010000079.1, from coordinate 4,062 downwards.
GCTGTCGACGGTGGCGCTCCTGGTCGGCGTCCTGGTCGCGAACGTGGCGAAGCCTGGCGCGGGCTTTGCCGTGGCCCCGGGCGCACTCGATGCCGCGGCCGTCGCGAAGTACGCGACGGCCGCGCACGAGCAGTCGGTCGCGGGCTTCCTGATGAACGTGATCCCGACCACCCTCCCCGCGGCGCTCACCTCGGGCGAGATCCTGCAGGTGCTGCTGGTCGCGCTCCTGACCGGCTTCGCGGCCGCGGTGGTGGGAGCGCGCGCCGAGCCCTTCATCACCTTCATCGAATCGGCCGCGAGCGTGCTCTTCAGGATCGTCGGCTTCGTGATGTGGCTCGCGCCGCTCGGCGCCTTCGGCGCGATGGCCTACACGGTCGGCAAGTTCGGCTGGCACAGCCTGGGATCGCTCGCGCACCTGATGGGCGTCTTCTACCTCACCTGCGCGCTCTTCGTGCTCGTGGTGCCGGGGGCCATCGCCCGCGCAGCGGGGTTCAGCGTGCTCAGCCTGATCGCGTACCTGAGGACCGAGATCGTCACGGTGATCGGGACGTCCTCGTCCGAGAGCGTGCTCGCGCCACTGATCGACCGGCTCGAGCGTCTCGGCTGCCGGCGCGCGACGGTGGGGCTCGTGGTGCCGACCGGTTACTCGTTCAACCTCGATGGCACCTGCATCTACCTCTCGCTCGCGACGCTCTTCCTCGCGCAGGCGCTCGATGTTCCGCTGACGCTGACCGAGCAGCTGACGCTGCTGCTCGTTGCGATGCTGAGCTCGAAGGGCGCGGCTGCGGTCACCGGCGGCGGCTTCATCACGCTCGCGGCGACACTCGCGGTGGTGCCGAGCCTGCCCGTCGCCTCGCTCGCGTTGATCCTCGGCATCGACCGGTTCATGAGCGAGGCGCGCGCGGTCACGAACCTGATCGGCAACGCGGTGGCGACGCTGGTCGTGTCACGCTGGGAAGGGGAGATTTCGGGCGCGGAACTCACCCGGCGCCTCGCGGCGGGACCGGGCGACGAGGCGCCCGCCGCCGCGAACGTCTGAGAACCGGTCAGCCGCGCTTCTTCTCGGGCCTGGTCTCGACTTTCTGGCGCACCGGCAGCGGCACGTTGCAGACGTCGATGCGTCCGGCCGGCAACTTGTACCAGGCATCGCGGCGGTTGCGCCGAAGCTCGATGAGCTTCTCGAACGCGGGCGTATCGGTCTTGAGCGCCTCGAGGGGCGTGCGCTCCGCCACCGGCACGTCGCTCGCGAGCCGGACGCGTTCGATGGGCACGCGCTGCTCGGGCTGCTCGTAGACGCCAAGCTCGCCCGTGCCGCGCGGCAGGCTCGAGAGGATCTCCATGCCCCACACGACGCGGCCGACCATCGCGACGTTGCGATCGAGCTGGCGCGGCGCCTGGCCCAGCACCGCGTAGAGCTCGGTGCCGATCGCGGTCGCAGGATCCGTGTCGCGGCCGACGCCCACCATGCCGTAGCAGTGCACGAGCCAGGACTCCTCGTCGTCATTGCGCGCGACGGGGAAGCCGTTGCTGAAGCCGACCTCGTTCGCGAACGTGTCCGGGTCCTTCAAGCGCGTGAACGGCACGAGCGCGCCCGCGCGCGTGAACTCGGCCGGCAGCCGGCGCTCGCCGATCGCCGGCTTGCCGTTCAGGGGATCGCCCCACTGCACGACGAAGTTGTCCTGCACGCGCGTGACGGCGTTGCCGTCGTACCAGTGGCCCTTGGCGAGCGTCTCGATGTTGGCGACGTGGCGTGCGGCGAACGCGGGATTCAGTTCGATGATCACGCGACCGGCCGAGAGCTCGAGGTAGAGCGTGTGCGCGGGATCGAGCGTGCGCCAGTCGGCGGGCTTCGTGGCCGCGAGCAGGTCCTTCATCGAGACGGGCTTCGCGGCGACCTTCGCGTTCGACTTCGCAGGCGCGGGCGGCGTCGCGGCAGGTTCAGCGCCACCGGCGGCGGTCGCGAAGAGCGCGACGGCGATCGCGAGGGGCAGGACTCTCGTCATGGCGCGGTGACCTTTAGGCAAGCGTGTGGAAGACTTTCTGCACGTCATCGTCCTGCTCGAGCTTGTCGATGAGCTCGAGCACGTCCCGGGCCTGGTCCTCCGGGAGCTCCGTCGGCGTCGTGCACACGAACTCCCGCTCGGCCGAGATCGGCGCGAGCGCGCGATCCTCGAGCGCCTTCTGCACGCGCCCGAAGTCCCCGATCGCGCAACGGACGACGAGCTGCGGCTCGCCCTTCTCGCCCGTGCTCTCGCCCATCTCCTCGAGACCATGGTCCATCAGGTAGAGCTCGAGGTCGTCCTGGTCGATGCCCTCGGGGTGGAGCCGGAAGACGCCCATCTCGCGGAACTGGAAGCTGACGCTGCCGTTGCTCGCGAGGTTGCCACCGCCCTTGGCAAAGAGGTGCCGGACGCTCGCGACGGTGCGGGTCGGGTTGTCGGTCGCGGTCTCGACCAGGATCGCCACGCCGTGCGGGGCGTAGCCCTCGTAGTGGATCTCGGTGAAGTTGGTCGCGTCCTTGCCGGAGGCCCGCTTGATCGCGGCCTCGACCTTGTCCTTCGGCATGTTGACCGCGCGCGCGTTCTGCACGGCGCGGCGCAGCGCCGGGTTCGCGTTGGGATCCGGTCCGCCCGCCTTGACGGCGATGTTGATGTCCTTGGCGACGCGGTGGAACTGCTTCGCCATGCGGTTCCAGCGCGCGAACATCGCATGCTTGCGAACTTCGAATATCCGACCCATGGTTCCCCGCCAATCCCCGGTCAGCCCCTCGTCAGGGGGCGTGAGGCGCGTAGTCTAGTGCTTCCGGGGCCGCTCCGTCGTCCCGTGTCCCCCGACTGGAGGGGCGGCGGGCAGTCGGTGCCCGGTGAGGGTCGCCTCACCGCCGGCGAGCTGCGGATCCGAGGGCCCCGGCCGGGCGAGCGAGCGCCCGCCGCCGTGGGCATCGTCCGGCGCCCGGGCCAGGAGGTGGCGGACCTGCGGCAGCCCCTCGCCCCGGTGCATCGCCGCCACGCGGTCGCGGGCCGACTGATCCGCCACCGTCGCCCGCTGCCATTGCCGCAGGTGATCGAGCCAGGTCACGGTCTCGAACCGCTCGAGCCAGACCTCGGGGTCGTCGAGGTCCTGGAGCAGGATCCAGCGTCGGGCGCCGTCGCGGCGGCGGATGCGGCCGAGTTCGTGCGCGGCGCGCACGAAGAGCGCCGCGTCCTCGGTCGCGATCCGGTACTCGATCGAGATCACGATCGGCCCCGCCTCCGGGTCGACACTGCCGCCCGCGTGCTCATCGAGCGCGGCCCGCAGCGGCCCGAAGTCGATCGCCTCGGTCGGGTGCAGCGGCCAGCGGCGCGCGAGCACGAAGGTGCCGGCCTGCAGGAGTCCCGCGGTCGTGAGGGCGACGACGAGCCCGCCGAGCTCGGCGTACTCGCCGAACAGCCAGCTGCCGATCGCGACGCCGCCGAACGCGGCCGTCTGGTAGAGCGCGAGCACGCGCCCGACGACCCAGCGCGGCGCGGACATCTGCGTCGCGATGTTGAAGGTCGAGAACGACAGCACCCAGGCGCTGCCCGCGACCAGGAACGCGAGCACGGTGAGCAGGGTCCAGTGGCTCTGGCCGATGATGACGGTCGCGACGCCGAAGGCGACCGCGGCGGCGGTGACGATGGCATCGCCCGAGTAGCGGCGCCGGAGCCATGCGCTGCCGAGCGCACTCAGGACCGCGCCGACACCAAAGGCGCCGAGCAGGAAGCCGAAGGTCAGCGGCCCGCCGTTCAACAGATCCCGTGCAATCAGCGGCACCGTCGCCCAGAGCGCGCTCGCAAGGAGCCCGAACACGAAGCTCCTGAGGATCACGGTGCGGATCGCGGGCGAGAGGCGCGTGTACCTCAGCCCGGCGCCGAGCGCGGCGCCGATGCTCTCGGGCGGCAGCGTCGCCGGCACCGGCGGGCGCCGCCAGCGCATCAGCACGACGATGAGACCGACGTAGGAGACCGCGTTCACGAGAAACGCGGCGGGGGCGCCCGCCGACGCAACGATGACGCCGCCGATGGCGGGGCCGACGGTGCGCGC
>CAYNCY010000078.1:0-11132 GCA_964395195.1 uncultured Steroidobacteraceae bacterium | reverse complement strand
CTTCCGATCTGAAAACCTCAGTCTCGCCGCGCGTGATCGTCTGCAGCATGGACTTGAATTCCTCGCCGACCGGCTTCGTCTCGACGCCGAGCGCCTCCTTCCACATCGAGGCGACCGCGAGGGCGATGCGCTCGTGCGTCGGCCCGCTCGGATACCTGAGCTCGATCACGAGCGGATGCGACGGACCGTAGCCTTCCTGCGCGTAGAGCCGCCGCGCGGTCGCGAGCCGCACCGCGGGCGGATCGCCCGACCACGCGAAGCGCTGCGACTCGTAGCCCGCGACGCCGGGCGGTATCCACGAGTACGCAGGCAGCTCGCCGAGCCCGGTCACGGCGCCGACGATGCGCTCGCGGTCGATCGTCATGGCGAGCGCCTGGCGCAGCCCCGGCGCGCCCTTGAACGGCGGCTTCTGCAGGTTGAAGCCGTAGTAGTACACGCCGAGCTGCGGGCCGCGATGGATCAGCGCGCCCTGCTGGGCCTCGAGGCGCGCGATCGGCTGCTGCGGCAGGACGTAGGTGACATCGAGCGTCCCCGCGCGAAAACGCGCGTACTCGTCGTTCGCATCGGGCACGTGGAAGTAGTCGACTTCCTCGATGTGCGTCGCCGCGGCGTTCCAGTAACTGGCATTGCGCTTGAGCGCGACGTGCGAGCCGACCACCCAGGCGCTGATCGTGTACGCGCCGTTCGAGACGGTCGCGCCGGCGGGCCGCGGCACGCTGCCACCCGGCACCGGGTACGTGCTCCAGTGCGCGACCAGTCCCGGAAAATACGGCGTCGGTGCCTTGAGCCGGACGCTGAGCGTGTGCTCGTCGGTCGCCGTCACGCCGAGCGAGGCGGGCGCCGCCTTGTGCGCGATGATCTCGGCGGCATTGACGACGGGCGCGAGCACGTCCGCGTACTGCGCGCCCGTCGCGGGATCGACGAGCCGGCGCCAGGAGTTGACGAAGTCGGCGGCGACGACGGGCGAGCCGTCCGACCAGCGCGCCGACGGGCGCAGGTGAAACGTGTAGTTGAGCCCGTCGGCGCTGACATCCCAGCTCTGCGCGGCGCCCGGCACGGGTTCGGCGCGGGCGTTCAGCGAGGCGAGACCCTCGTAGGCGTCACGCAGGATGTTCGCGGCCGTATCGGTGCGCGCGAGCTGGGGATCGAGCGAGTCGGGCTCGGGTCCGTTGCCGCGCCTCAGCACCCCCGCGGGACCCGCGGACGCCGCCGGTCGGTCGGGCCCCGGGCTGCAGCCGGCGAGCCCGAGCACCACCAGCGTCGCGACGAGGGCGCGCCGCGCGTTCATCCGGTGCGGTCGAAGCGCTTCAGGTGCACGAGCAGCAGCGAGATCGCCGCCGGCGTCAGCCCCGGGATACGCGCGGCCTGGCCGACGGTGCGCGGCCTGACTTCGATGAGCCGCTGGCGCGCCTCGCTCGAGAGGCCGCTGATCGCGCCGTAGTCGAGCTCGACGGGGACGCGGGTTGCCTCGTGACGACCGAGGCGTTCGATCTCGGCGTCCTGGCGCGCGATGTAACCGGAGTACTTGGCCGTGACCGCGAGCGCGAGCTCGACCTGCGGCCCGATCCGGTCGTCCGCGCCCGTGTACTCACCGCCCGCGGCCACCTCCGCCATGGCGGCGCGCTTCGCGGCGAAGAACGTCCAGCGCTCGTCGTCGACCAGGCCGAGCTCCCGTCCGATCGGCGTCAGGCGCGCATCGGCGTTGTCCTCGCGCAGGCTCAGCCGGTATTCCGCACGGCTCGTGAACATGCGGTAGGGCTCGGGCGCACCGCGCGTCACGAGATCGTCGATCAGCACGCCGATGTAGGCCTCCGCACGCGTCGGCCACCACGGCGCGACGCCGCGCGCCGCGCGTGCGGCGTTGAGGCCGGCGATCAACCCTTGCGCCGCCGCTTCCTCGTAGCCGGTCGTGCCATTGATCTGCCCGGCGAAATAAAGGCCGTCGAGCGCACGTGTCCTGAGCGAGTACTCGAGGTCGCGCGGATCGAAGAAGTCGTATTCGATCGCGTAGCCCGGCCGCGTCAGGTGCGCGCGCTCGAAGCCCCGGATGCTGCGCACGAACTCGAGCTGCACGTCGAAGGGCAGGCTCGTCGAGATGCCGTTCGGATAGATCTCGTGCGTGTCGAGGCCCTCGGGCTCGACGAAGATCTGGTGCGAGGTGCGCGCCGCGAAACGCACGACCTTGTCCTCGATCGACGGGCAGTAGCGGGGACCCACGCCCTCGATCACGCCCGTGTGGAGCGGCGAGCGGTCGTGCGCCGCGCGAATGAGCGCGTGGGTGGCTTCGTTGGTCGCGGTGACGTGACACGGCACCTGCGTCGGGTGGTCGCTCGCGCGGCCGAGGAACGACATGACCGGCAGCGGCAGGTCGCTCAGCTGCGGCGTCATCACCGAGTAATCGAGGCTGCGACCATCGATGCGCGGCGGCGTGCCGGTCTTCAGGCGCGCGACGCGGGGCATCAGCTCCCGAAGCCGCGCCGCGAGGCGCAGCGACGCCGGATCGCCCGCCCGGCCGCCGGCGTAGTTCTCGAGCCCGACGTGAATGCGGCCGCCGAGAAAGGTGCCCGCCGTGAGCACGACCGACGGCGCCGCGAACTCGATGCCGGTCGCAGTGACGACGCCCGTCACGCGACCACCCGTCACCGTGAGGTCGGCGACCTCCTGCTGGAACACCCGCAGGTTCGGCTGGGTCTCGATGGCGGTACGGATCGCGCGGCGGTAGAGCGCGCGGTCGGCCTGGGCGCGCGTCGCGCGCACCGCCGGTCCCTTGCTCGCGTTCAGGACCCGCAACTGGATCGCGGCGCGATCGGCCGCGCGCGCCATCGCACCGCCGAGTGCGTCGATCTCGCGCGTCAGGTGGCTCTTGCCGATGCCGCCGATCGCCGGGTTGCAGCTCATGGCGCCGAGCGTCTCGACGCTCTGCGTCAGCAGGAGCGTGCGCGCGCCCGTCCGCGCGGCCGCGAGAGCCGCCTCGGTACCGGCGTGGCCGCCGCCGATGACGATGACGTCGTGTGCGTCCGGGTGGTGCATGCGGTTGATTTTAACGTGGTTGGCGACCGGGAGGCCGGAATGAAACAATGCGCCGATGCGCGCTCCCCGCCGGTCTCGCCCGCTCGCCCTCGCCGTCTGGCTCGCCGGGCCCCTGGCAACCCTCGCCCTCGCCACCGGCCTCGCAGCCGCCGCGGCGCCGGGCCGCCTCGTGCTCACCGAGTGCCGGCTCACGCCGCCGGGCGGCGGGAGCTCCGTGCCCGCACGCTGCGGCCACCTCGAGGTCCCGGAGAATCCCGCGGCACCCGCCGGCCGGCACATCGCGCTCGCGGTCGCGGTGATCCCGGCGCTCGATGCGAGGAGCCGCGTGCCGCCGCTGTTCGTCGTGGCGGGTGGCCCCGGGCAGTCGGCATCCGACTTCTACGCGGGCTATGCCCAGGCCTTCGGCCCCGTGGCGAGGAGCCGCGCCATCGTGCTGGTCGATCAGCGCGGCACCGGAGGCTCGAACGCGCTCACCTGCAACTTTCCGGATGACTTCGACGTCGCGGCACCACCTCCCGAGGAGATTCGCGCGCTCTCGGCCAAGTGCCGCGCGGGCCTCAGCGGTCGGCCGGAGTACTACACCTCGAGCGTCGCCGTCCGCGACCTCGAGGCGGTCCGGATCGCGCTCGGCGTGCCGCGCATCGCGCTCTATGGCGTCTCCTACGGTACGCGGGTCGTGCAGCACTACGTGCGCCACTATGCCGAGCACACCGCCGCGGTCGTGCTCGATGGCGTGATGCAGCCCGACCGCATCCTCGGGCCCGAGACCCCGCTCGATGCCGAACGCGCGCTCGACCTCATGTTCGCCCGCTGCGCGGCAACCGCGACCTGCGCGACCGCCTTCCCCGACCTCGCGGCGCGCTTTCACGCGCTCCTCGCCGAGCTCGCCCTGCATCCCAGGAGCGTCGAGGTGCCGGACCCCTCGACCGGCACGAAGCAGAAGGTCGTGTTCGACCGCGAGCAGTTCGCCGGCGCCGTGCGCCTCCTCAACTACTATTCGGTCACGACCGCGCTCCTGCCACTGTTCATCGATCACGCCGCCAGGGGCGACTACGCGCCGATGGCGGCGGAGCTCCTGCTCTTGAGCGCCCATCTCGATGAGCAGCTTGCCTACGGCATGAACGCGGCGGTGTCCTGCGCCGAGGACGTGCCGGGCTACGGGGCGACCGACCGCGCGCGTCTGGCCGGCACCTATCTCGGCACGGGCCAGCTCGATGAGCTCGCGGTGCTGTGCGAGGGCTGGCCGCGCGGCGTCGTCGATGCGGACCTCTTCGCGCCGCTGCACGCGCGCGTGCCCGCGCTCCTCCTCTCGGGCGAGGCGGATCCGGTGACGCCGCCGGCCTCTGCGGCGCGCGCGGCCCTTGGGTTCAGCGATGCGCTGCACGTTGTCGTGCCGGGCCAGGGGCACGGCCAGCTCGGCGTCGGCTGCGCCCCGTACCTGGTGGCGCGATTCCTCTTGGCCGGCACGACGCGGGGCCTCGACGTGAGCTGCCTCGCGACCGTCGCGGCGGATCCGTTCGTGCTGGGTCCCACCGGCCCCGCGCCGTGATCGAGCTTGAGTCCCTCTCGAAGCGGTTCGGGAGCATCGAGGCCGTCCGCGAGGTGTCGCTCAGCGCTCCCGACGGGCGCATCACCGGGCTCCTCGGGCCGAACGGCGCCGGCAAGAGCACGACGCTGCGGCTCCTCTACGGGGTGCTGCGCGCGGATTCCGGGCGGGCGCTCATCGATGGCATCGACATCGCGAAGGACCCCGTTGCCGCGCTCGCGCGCCTTGGCGTCCTGCCGCACAACGCGGGTATCTACCCGCAGCTGACGACGCGCGAGAACATCCGCTACTTCGGCCGGCTGCTCGGACTCAAGGGCGCGCGGCTCGAGGCGCGGATCGACGAGCTGGTCGCGCTGCTCGACCTCGGCGCCATCGCCGATCGTCGCGCGCGCGGGTTCTCGCAGGGACAGCGCCTCAAGGTGGCGCTCGCGCGCGCGCTCGTGCACTCGCCGCAGAACCTCGTGCTCGATGAGCCGACCAACGGCCTCGACGTGCTCGCGACTCGCAGCCTCCGTGAGCTCGTGCTCAGGCTGCGCGATGCCGGCCACGCGGTGCTCCTCTCGAGCCACGTGATGCAGGAAGTGACCGCGCTCTGCGATGACATCGTGATCATCGGCGGTGGCCGCGTGGTCGCCTCGGGACCTCCGGCCGAGCTCAACCGCACGGTCGCGAGCGGGCTCCTCGAGGACGCCTTCGTCGCGGCGCTCGAGCGCGGGGCGGGGCAGTGATGCGCGCGCTCGTCACGGTCTTTCTCAAGGAACTCCTCGAGAACGCCCGCGACCGGCGCACGATCATGTCGGCGCTGATTATCGGACCGATCGGCGCGCCGCTTCTCTTCGCGTTCCTGATCAATACGATGGTCGAGCGCAATCTCGACAACGCCGAGCGCCCGCTCAAGCTCACCGTGGCGGGGAGCAGCAACGCGCCGAACCTGGTTGCGTTCCTGCGGGGCCACAACGTCGTGATCAAGGACTTCGGCGGCGACGGCGCGGCCGCGACGCGCGCGGTGCGCGCGCGCGCGGAGCGGCTCGTGCTCGAGATCCCCGCCGACTTCGGCGCGCGCCTCGGCGCCGGCCAGCCGGCGCCCGTGCACCTCTACATGGACTCCTCGGACTCGAGCGCGGCGGCGGAGCGCGGCCGCGCCGAGTCGCTGCTCGCGCACTACTCGACGCGGCTCGCGCAGTGGCGTCTCGAGGCGCGCGGGCTCTCGCCCGCGCTCGTGCGCGCCGTCGCGATCGATGAAATCGACGTCGCGACGCCGGCCGGGCGCGCGGCGACGCTGCTCGGCATGCTGAGCTACTTCTTCGTGTTCGCGACGTTGATGGGTGGCATCTACGTCGCGATCGACGCGACGGCCGGGGAGCGCGAGCGCAGCTCGCTCGAGCCTCTTCTGACGCTGCCGGTGGATCGCGCGGCGCTCGTCGTCGGCAAGATCCTCGCCACCGGCGCCTGGATGGTGGTCTCGCTCGCGCTCACGGTCACCGCGTTCGCGATCAGCCTGAGGTTCGTGCGTCTCGATGCGCTTGGCATGAGCAACGCCTTCGGGCCGCGCGCCGCGCTCGCGATCGTGCTCGTGATGCTGCCCTTCGTCGTGCTCGGCGCCGCGCTGATGACGCTGGTCGCGTCCTTCACGCGCAGCTACCGCGAGGCGCAGAGCTGGCTGACCTTCGTGCTGCTCTTGCCGACGCTGCCGATCATGTACGCGGCGATCTCGCAGCTGCCGAGCCGGCCCGGGCTGATGTGGATCCCCTCGCTCAGCCAGCACCTCCTGATCACCTCGCTCCTCAAGGCCGAGCCGCTCGGCGGGCTCGACGTCGCGGTCTCGGTGGGCGCGACGCTGGTCGCGGGCGCGGTGCTGTCAGCGCTCGCGATCCGCCTCTACCGGCGCGAGCAGATCCTCGGCTGAGCGGCGCTCAACCCGCGACGAGGTGCTTGAGCGCCTCGGCCAGCACGTCGTTGACGGCGCCGGCAATCTCCGTGAAGCCGCCTGCCGCGTATCCCGTGACCGCGTAGTCGACGACGACGGTCGTGTCGTGCTCGCCGCTTGGCTTGAGCGCGAAGCTGAGTGCGCCGCTCGCTCCCATCTTCTGCAGCGGCCCGAGCCCACCGAGGAGTCTCAGGCCCTTGCCGGGCGCGGCGTAGACGACCTCCATGTGGCGCACGAACCCGCCTCCCGGCAGCTGCTCGCACCAGCAGCCGCCCGGCGCGAGGGTGAGCGAGAGGTTCGCGGCATCCTGGGAGTAGGTGTGCTCCTTGCTCCACCAGTCCTGCGGCCGGACGAGGCGTTGCCAGGTCGCGGCGGGATCCCGGTGGGAGACGAACTCGAAATGAACCAGGAACCCGCTCGGCCCTGAGCTGACGACGTCGGCGAGCGCCGGCGTCGCCGCAACGCAGATGCAGGATGCGAGGAACAGGCGAGCGAGCATCGGCGTGCCTCCCGGAAGCCGGGCAACGACGCCCGCGGTGGCGCGATCCTAGCGCGCGCGGACGGACGGCAGCCATCCGTCCGCGCGCGGTTCCTCAGGCGGCGGCGGTCAGGCGCCCGCTCTGGTAGTCGCTGATCGCCTGGCGGATCTCCGCCTCGGTGTTCATCACGAAGGGGCCGTAGTGCACGACCGGCTCCTTGAGGGGAACGCCGCCAATGACGAGCACTCGCGCCGCGGTCTCGCCCGCCGCGATGCCGACCGAGGTTCCCGCCGACAGGATGCCGAGCTGCCCCTTGGCGAGCGCGCGCCCGCCCACGGTCGGTGCGCCTTCGAAGGCGTAGGCGAGCATCCGGTGGCCGGGCGGCGTCGCGAACTCGAGCGTGGCACCGGCCTCGAGGCCGACGTCGAGGTAGAGCGGCGCCGTGCGGCTCTCGCCGACGGGTCCGGCGAGCGCGGCGGCGGCGGGCGCGAGCGGCTGGAAAACACCCGCGACCACGCGCACGCGCGCGCCCGGGAGGTCGACGCTCGGGATGTGCTCGGGCGCGAGATCCCGGTAGCGCGCGGGCTGCATCTTCTCGGCGGCTGCGAGGTTGATCCAGAGCTGGAACCCGCGCATCCGTCCGGCTGCCTGCTGCGGCATCTCGGAGTGGATGATGCCGCGCCCGGCCGTCATCCACTGCACGGCGCCCGGCGTCAGGTCGCCGCGGTTGCCGAGGTGGTCCTCGTGCAGCATGTGACCGTCGAGCATGTACGTGACCGTCTCGAAGCCGCGGTGCGGATGCGCCGGGAAGCCCGCGATGTAGTCGCCCGCCGAGCTCGAATCGAACTCATCGAGCAGCAGGAAGGGATCGAGGCCCTGCTCGGGGCTGATCACGCGCGTCAGGCGCACGCCGCCGCCGTCGGACGTCGGCCGTCCCGTTACCACCCGTTCCACAGTGCGTGCAGTCATCGTCGTCTCCTCGCTGTCGTAGTGACCCGCGCGCTCAGGCCGCGATGTCGGTCGCCGTCAGTTCATCGATCCTGGCCTCGGCACCCGCGAGTGCGCTCGCGCGCTCGCTCGCGCCGATCGCGAGGCCTTCCGCGTACACGACCTCGAGCGCCGTGATGCCCATGAACGCGAGCATGGTGCGTACGTAGGGCACCACGTGATCCTGCGGCGCGTCGCGGTGCCGGCCGCCGCGGGTCGTCACGAGCACGGCGCGCTTGCCCGCCAGGAGACCCTCGGGACCGCTCGCCGTGTAGCGGAAGGTCACGCCCGCGCGGGCCACGTGGTCGAACCAGCTCTTGAGCTGGCTCGGTACCGTGAAGTTGTACATCGGCGCACCGATCAGCACCACGTCGGCGGTCTTGAGCTCGGCGATGAGCGAATCGCTCTCGTCGGCCACTCCGGCCTCTTCGGCGCTTCGCGCCGCGGCCGGGGTCCCGAGGGCTTTCAGCCGTGCGCCGTCGAGCGGTGCGACCGGGCTCCGTCCGAGGTCCCGACGGGTCACTTCGAGCGCACCGAGCTGGCGCTCGAGACCCGCCGCGTAGCGGTCGACCAGGCGGTTCGACTGGCTGCCGGGACCCGAGAGGCTGCTGGTCACTATAAGAAGTCTGGTCATGGCGGCTGTCCGTTGGAGGTGTGGACTCACTATATGATCTGAAAATAGAATCAAAACAGCGAAAAGTGCTCCGCATTAATCTAATATTCCGATCAATGGCCACCAAGCTCCCCCGTACAACCGTCGAACAGTGGGCGGTCCTGTCCTCGGTCGTCGACGAGGGCGGCTTCAGCCGGGCCGCCGACGCGCTCGGTCGCAGCCAGTCGGCGGTGAGCTATTCGGTGCAGCAGCTGCAGGCACAGCTGCCCGTCCCGGTGCTCGATCACTCCGGGCGTCGCGCGGCCCTCACGGAGGCAGGCACGACGCTGCTTCGGCGCGCCCGCGCGCTCATCGAGGAGCTGCGCACCCTCGAATCGATCGCCGAGAACCTCGCGGCCGGCTGGGAAACCGAAATCGGCATCGCCATCGACATCATCTTTCCGCCGGCGCTCCTCTACGAGGCGCTCGGCCGCTTCGGAACGGGCTGTCGCAACACGCGCCTCGAGGTGGTCGAGTCCGTGCTTTCAGGGACGACCGAGGCGCTCATCCGGCGCGACGTCGACCTCGCGATCGTCGGGCAGATGCCTCCCGGGTTCCTCGGGACGCCGCTGATGCCGATCGAATTCGTGGCGGTCGCGAGCCCGGGTCACGCGCTTTTCGCGCTCGGCCGGCCGCTCGCGGCGAGCGACCTCAAGGGACACCGGCAGATCGTCGTGCGCGACAGCGGCTCCAAGCGCCGTCTCGACGCGGGCTGGCTCGGCGCCGAGGAGCGCTGGACCGTCTCGCACCTCAAGACCTCGATCGAGATGCTGAAGAGCGGGCTCGGCTTCGCGTGGGTACCGCGCGAGCACATCTGGTCGGAACTCGCCGCGGGCACGCTTGCGCCGCTGCCGCTCACCGAGGGGGGTACGCGCCAGACGGAGCTCTCCCTGGTCTACGCGGACCCCGACAGCGCGGGCCCCGCGACCCGGGAGCTCGCGCGGGTGCTCACCGAGACCTGCGCCAGCGCCTGCGCACGGCACCGCGCGGAGAAACGGTAGAGGGGGGCGCAGTCCGTGGGCTATATTTGTCTGCATCGGGGATCAAAATAAATTCTGCAAGGGGAATTGCCATGAATTGCTCGCTCGCCGTCCGCGCAGCCGTCACCGGCTGCGTCACGCTGTCGCTCCTCGCCTCGCCGCTCGCTTCGTTCGGCGCCCAGACGGCGCAGGAAGAACGTGCCAAGAAAGAGGCGCAGATCCCGACCTGCACCAAGAAGTACGGCGCGCTCGCGGTGATCGAGCCCGAGAAGCAGTGGTGGGTCGAGTACAACCTGGGCTCGCCCGCGGCGCTCATCAAGGTGTACGTCAACAAGTCCGGCTGTTTCACGCTCGTCGATCGCGGCAAGGGCATGGCGGCGGCGCAGGCCGAACGCGCGCTCGCCTCGAGCGGTGAGCTGCGCGGCCAGTCGAACATCGGCAAGGGCCAGGTCAAGGCCGCCGACTACGTGCTGGTGCCCGACCTCATCTCCCAGAACAAGAATGCCGGCGGCAACCGCTTTGGCGCCGCGCTCGGCGGACTCCTCGGCGGCGTCGCCGGCGCGGTGGTCGGCGGCGTCAACCTCAAGAAGAAGTCGGCCGACGTCGTGCTCACCGTCACCGACGTCCGCTCGAGCGAGCAGCTCGTGCTCTCCGAAGGACACTCGACCAAGACTGACCTCGGCTGGGGCGCGGGTGGCGGGTTCTTCACCGGCGGCCTCTTTGCGGCGGGCGGTGCGAGCGGTTACTCCGACACCGAGATCGGCCAGGTGATCGCGCTCGCCTACCTGCAGGCCTACACCGACATGGTGCAGAAGTTCTCCGAGCTCCCGGACAACGCGAGCGCGGCGAACGAGAAGCAGGCCGTGACGATGGCGAAGCCCGGCCGCATGTACACGACCGCCTCGCCGACCAGCAAGGTGATGCGCCCGCTCGACCCCGGCATGATGCTGTACCCCACCGGCAACAAGGACGGGATGATGTGGGAAGTCGAGGACGAGCTCGGCAACAAGGGCTGGGTCTCCTCGGTCCTGTTCGGGCTGTCGAAGTAGTTGCGGTGCGCCCGGGGCGGTACGCCGCCCCGGGCCGTCCCGGCCCGCACGGCCGGTGAGTTCAGCCGCGCGGCAAGCGCGACTCGCTAGCCAGGCGCGAGCGACAGTGCGATCTTGCGCGCGCTGCCCTCGGCCGAGGCATCCTTGAACGAGACGCGCGCGACGCACACGCCGCCGCGCGTCGGCACGGCGACGTACCAGTTCGTCTCGTCCTCGCGGTTGCCCGCGTAGGCGTACCAGAGTCGGCTCGATGAGTCCTCGAAGGTCCGGGTCGGCACCATCATCTGCTCGGCCAGCGGCTTGACCTCGGCGAGCGTCCGCGTGGCGGTGCTGCTCGAGACCACGGCCTTCGCGCCACCCGGCCCATCGGCAAGGCTCTGGATGGGACCCACCTTCCAGTCGGCCGGCACGCTGAGCGCGCACAGGCCCGCCTTGTCGCCGATCTTCTGGGATCCCGCCGGCGGCGGCGCGCCCTCTGCGGT